>CAKUHW010000011.1 GCA_934659415.1 uncultured Oscillospiraceae bacterium | reverse complement strand
CCTCCTCGATGCGCAGCAGCTGGTTGTACTTGGCCACGCGGTCCGTGCGGGAGGGCGCGCCCGTCTTGATCTGCCCGGCGTTGACGCCCACCACAATGTCGGCAATGGTGGTATCCTCGGTCTCGCCGGAGCGGTGGGACACCACGGCGGTATAGCCTGCGCGGTTGGCCTTCTGGATGGTGTCCAGAGTCTCGGTGAGGGTGCCGATCTGGTTGACCTTGATGAGCACGGAATTGGCCACCTTCAGCTCCAGGCCCTTCTGCACCCGCTGGGCATTGGTGACGAACAGATCGTCGCCCACCAGCTGCACCCGGCCGCCCAGGGCCTTGGTAAGCATGGCCCAGCCTTCCCAGTCGTCCTCGCCCATGCAGTCCTCCATGGAAATGATGGGGTAGTGGTCGGCGAACCGCTTCCACATGGCCACCATCTGCTGGCGGGTCATGGTCTTGCCGGCCTTGGGCAGGGTATAGGTGCCGTCCTCGTGGTTATACCAGTCGGACACGGCGGCGTCCATGGCGATCATAAAGTCCTCGCCGGGCTTGTAGCCGGCCCGCTCGATGGCGGCCACGATGCACTTGAAGGCATCCTCGTCCCGCTTCAGGTTGGGGGCGTAGCCGCCCTCGTCGCCCACGCCCGCGGCGGGGGTGCCGTTCTCCTTCAGAACGGTCTTCAGTGTGTGGAACACCTCCGCGCACATACGCAGGGCCTCATGCCAGCTCTGAGCGCCCACCGGCATGATCATGAACTCCTGGATGTCCACGTTGTTGGTGGCGTGGGCCCCGCCGTTGAGAATGTTCATCATGGGCACGGGCAGGGTCTTGGCGTTGACGCCGCCGATATAGTTGTACAGGCTGGTTCCCAGGCTCTCCGCCGCAGCCTTGGCGCAGGCCAGAGAGGCGCCCAGAATGGCGTTGGCGCCCAGGCGGGCCTTATTGGGGGTGCCGTCCAGCTCGATGAGCAGTTTGTCGATGGCGGGCTGATCCAGGGCGTTCACGCCGATCAGGGCCTCGGCGATCTCGGTGTTCACGTTGGCCACCGCCTTGAGCACGCCCTTGCCCTGGTACCGGGCCTTGTCGCCGTCCCGCAGCTCGCAGGCCTCGTACATGCCGGTGGACGCGCCGGAGGGCACCGCCGCGCGGCCCACGGTGCCGTCGTCCAGCACCACCTCCACCTCCACGGTGGGGTTGCCCCGGGAATCCAGGATCTCGCGGCCGATGACGTCAACAATCTCGATCATGCTCTTCATAATTCTTTCTCCTTTTCACATTCTCACACATTCTCGCAGGGGGTCAAAACAAACAGTTCCGGCGGTCCGGAACGGGGGTCATTTGACGATGAGGCTCTCCCCGGTCATGGCCTCCGGCTTGCGCAGGCCCATCAGGTCCAGCATGGTAGGGGCCAGGTCGGCCAGGCGGCCGTCCCGCAGCTTCACATCCGCGCCCACCACGCAGCAGGGCACCAGATTGGTGGTGTGGGCGGTAAAGGGGGTGCCGTCCTCGCCCAGCATATGCTCGGCGTTGCCGTGGTCTGCGGTGATAATGGACACGCCGCCCAGCTCCGCCGTGGCGGCCGCTACCCGGCCCACACCGTCGTCCACCGCCTCCACCGCCTTCACCGCGGCCTCAAATACGCCGGTGTGGCCCACCATGTCACAGTTGGCGAAGTTCAGGATGATCACATCATACTTGCCGCTTTTGATCCGGCGCACCGCCTCGTCTGCAACGGCGGGCTCGCTCATCTCCGGCTGGAGATCGTAGGTCGCCACCTTGGGGGAGGGGATGAGGCAGCGGTCCTCCCCGGTGAAGG
This sequence comes from uncultured Oscillospiraceae bacterium, assembly GCA_934659415.1. GTDB lineage: Bacteria > Bacillota > Clostridia > Oscillospirales > Oscillospiraceae > Enterenecus. The sequence continues at coordinate 8,918 of CAKUHW010000011.1, read as the reverse complement.
TACGCTCCGCACCGCCGTTGAAGAAGAAGGTCACATGGGCGTATTTCTCGGTCTCGGCAATGCGCAGCTGGGTCATCCCCTGCCGGGCAATATACTCGCCGAAGATGTCCCGCAGCTCCTCCCGGGGATAGGCCTCCGAGACGTTGGGCATGGCGGCATCGTACTCCGTGGTGCACACGAACTGCACCGGAAAATATCCGTTCCTGCGGGAAAAGCCGGAGAAGTCGGGGTCTGCAAAGGCCCGGGTGAGCTCCCGCGCCCGGTCGGGGCGGAAATTGAAGAAGATCACGCTGTCCTCTGCGCGGACAGCGGCCTCCCGGGCGCACACCACCGGCACCACAAACTCGTCGGTCACGCCGGCATCGTAGGAGGCCTGCACCGCGGCGGCGGGATCCGCCTCAAAGGGCCCCTCTCCGCAGGCGATGGCGTTGTACGCCTTCTCCACCCGGTCCCAGCGGTTGTCCCGGTCCATGGCGTAGTAGCGGCCCATCACCGTGGCGATCTGCCCCACGCCCAGCTCCTGCAGATACGCCTGGAGCCGCTCCACATAGCCCTTGCCCGAGGCGGGAGGCACGTCCCGCCCGTCCAGGAAGCAGTGGACGAACACGCGCTCCAGCCCGCGCTCCTTTGCCATGCGCAGCAGGGCCAGCAGGTGGTCGATGTGGGAGTGGACGCCGCCGTCGCTCAGCAGACCGAACAGGTGGAGGGCCGTTCCCTTCGCCAGACAGGCGTCCATGGCGGAGAGATAGGCCGGGTTGCGGAAAAATCCGCCCTCCCGGATATCCAGACTGATTCTGGGCAGGTCCTGGAACACCACCCGGCCCGCGCCGATATTGGTGTGCCCCACCTCGGAGTTGCCCATTTGCCCCTCCGGCAGCCCCACGTCCAGCCCGGAGGCGGCCAGGCGGCAGCACGGGTTTTCCGCAAACAGGCGGTCCAGGTTGGGCTTGCGGGCGGCGGCTATGGCGTTGTCGCCGGGCCGCTCCGCCGGGGCCAGCCCGAAGCCGTCCATGATGATAAGAGTGATCGGTGTTTTCATAGGCTTACTGATTGGCCGCATCGATGATGGCCATAAAGTCCGCCGGCTTCAGGGACGCGCCGCCGATGAGTCCGCCGTCGATGTCGGGCTGGGCCAGCAGCTCGGCGGCGTTCTTGGCGTTCATGCTGCCGCCGTACTGGATGGTGACGGAACGGGCCACCCGGGCGCCGTACTTCTTGCGGATGACCGCGCGGATATGGGCGCACACCGCGCCGGCCTGCTCCGCCGTGGCGGTCTTGCCGGTGCCGATGGCCCAGATGGGCTCATAGGCGATGATCACCCGGCGCATCTGGCTGTCGGCTACACCGGCCAGGGCGGCCTTCACCTGGTAGGCGATCAGCTCCTCCGTGACACCCAGCTCCCGCTGTTCCAGGCTCTCACCCACGCAGACGATGGGGCGCAGCCCCGCCTCCAGGGCGGTCTTCACCTTTTTGTTCACGGTCAGGTCGGTCTCATTATAGTACTGGCGGCGCTCGGAGTGGCCGATGATCACATACTTGGCGCCCACATCCTTGAGCATGTCCGCCGTGATCTCGCCGGTAAAGGCGCCGTGGTCCTCGTAGTGGCAGGTCTCGCCGCCCACATCCAGGCGGCTGTCCTTAAATGCCTTCACCGCGCCGCTGATGTTCACCGCGGGCACGCACAGCACCACCTCGCACCACTTGTGCCGGCCCAGCAGGGGCTTGAGCTCATCGGCAAAGGCGCGGGTCTCGGTGAGGGTCTTGTTCATCTTCCAGTTGCCCGCGATCACGGTCTTGCGGTATTTCAGGTTCATAACGGTCTCGCTCCTTCTTTTTTATGCGTCCAGCAGGCACGCCACGCCCGGCAGCTCAATGCCCTCCAGGAACTCCAGCGACGCGCCGCCGCCGGTGCTGATGTGGGTCATCCGGTCGGCGTAGCCCAGCTGCGCCACTGCGGCTGCGGAGTCGCCGCCGCCCACGATGGTGATGGCGCCGCTCTCCGCCAGGGCCTTTGCAATGGCCCGGGTCCCCTCGGCAAAGGCGGGGAATTCGAACACGCCCATGGGCCCGTTCCAGATGACGGTCCCGGCGCCCCTGATCGCGGCGGTAAAGGTCTCAACGGTCTTCGGGCCGATATCCAGGCCCATGCGGTCGTCCGGAATGGCCATGGTGGGCACCAGCTCCGGCACGGCGTCCGCGGAAAAGGCGGCGGCGCACAGGGTATCCTCCGGCAGCAGGAGCTTCACGCCCTTGGCTTTGGCCTTGTCCATCATCTCCCGGCAGTAGTCCAGCCGGTCCTCCTCCAGCAGGGAGGTACCCACGCTGCCGCCCATGGCCTTGACAAAGGTATAGGCCATGCCGCCGCCGATGATGATGGTGTCGGCAATGTCCAGCAGGTGGTTGATCACCCCGATCTTGGAGCTGACCTTGGACCCGCCCAGAATAGCCACCAGCGGCCGCTTGGGGTCCTGCAGGGCCTTGCCCATCACCGCCAGCTCCTTCTCGATGAGGAAGCCGGACACGGCGGGCAGATAGGCCGCCACCCCCGCCGTGGAGGCGTGGGCGCGGTGCACGGTGCCGAAGGCATCGGACACATACACATCCGCCAGACCGGCCAGCGCCCTGGCAAAGGCGGGGTCGTTCTTCTCCTCGCCGGGCTCAAAGCGGAGGTTTTCCAGCAGCATGATCTGGCCGGGCTGCAGCGCCGCGGCCTTGGCCCGGGCATCCTCCCCCACCACATCGGCGGCGAAGATCACCTCGCGGCCCAGCAGCTCGCCCAGGCGGACGGCCACGGGAGCCAGGCTCAGGGATTTTTTCCACTCTCCCTTGGGCTTGCCCAGGTGGGAGCAGGCGATCACCGCGGCGCCGTGGTCCAGCAGGTAGTTCAGGGTGGGCAGCGCCGCCCGGATGCGGGTATCGTCCGTGATGGCGCCGGTCTCCTTATCCTGGGGTACGTTGAAATCGCAGCGGCAGAGCACCTTCTTCCCCGTTACGTCCACGTCGCGGACTGTTTTCTTGTTGTAGTTCATCCTTACATTCTCCTTTCCGCTTGTTCCGATGGGAGGTCCTCCCCCATCTCCCCCACGCCGCACAGCCCGGGAAATCTCTGCTGCCGCAGCGCCTCATAGGCCAGTACGGCCACCGAGTTTGACAAATTCAGGCTGCGGGCGTCCGCCCGCATGGGAATACGCAGGCAGCGGTCCTGATACCGGCGTCTGAATTCGGCGGGGAGGCCGGCGGTCTCCTTGCCGAAAAACAGCCAGCAGCCGTCCCGGAAGCGGGCCTGGGTATAGTCCCTGGGGGCCTTTGTGGTGGCCAGCCAGAGGTCCGGCTCCGGGTTGCGGGCAAACAGCTCGTCCAGGCTGGAATAGACCGCCAGATCCACCATAGACCAGTAGTCCAGTCCGGCACGCCGCACCGCCTTTTCGCTGATGTCGAACCCCAGGGGCTCCACCAGGTGGAGCCGGCTGCGGGTGGCGGCGCAGGTTCGGGCGATATTTCCGCAGTTTTGTGGGATTTCAGGCTCAACCAGCACGATATTGACCACAAAACCGCCCTCTTTCTCCGTTTGCCCTGTCATTATATGCGCATGGCCCGGAAAATACAAGAGTCAAATGGGAAATATGCTCCAAAGAGTTCTTTTTCTTCCCGTATCTCCCGAAAAGCCCCCTTCCGGCCGTCGTTTCCGGGCAAAAGCTGTTGCCAAGCGGGAAGGGCTGTGGTACAATTTCCGCAGATTATTTTAAGGAAGAAGGCTGGCTCTATGGATACCATGATCATCGGCATCGCCGGTGGGACCGGCTCGGGCAAGACCACCCTGACACGCAAGCTGATGGAGACCTTCGGCGGTGATGTCTCCGTCGTGTATCACGACAATTACTACAAGCGCCATGTGGGCATGACCTATGAGGAGCGGGCCGCCCTGAACTACGACCACCCGGATTCCTTCGACACCGCCCTGATGGTGTCCGACCTGAAACGGCTGGCCGCCGGGGAGGTCATCCACTGCCCGGTGTACGACTACGCCATCCACAACCGCTCCGACGAGACCGTGGAGGTGCGCCCCACCCGGGTGGTCATCGTGGAGGGGATCCTCATTTTTGAGAACAAGGCCCTGCGGGATCTGATGGACATCAAGATCTTTGTGGACACCGACGCGGACGTGCGCATCCTGCGCCGCATCCTGCGGGACGTGAAGGAGCGCGGCCGGTCGCTGGACTCGGTCATCAGCCAGTACCTCACCACGGTGAAGCCCATGCACGAGCAGTTCGTCCAGCCCAGCCGGCAGTACGCCGACATCGTGGTGCTGGACGGCGGGTACAATCTGGTGGCCCTGGACATGATCACCGAGCGCATCCGCAGCCACATCGCCCGGCGCTGACCGCCGGACGCCGGGGAACTTTTCCGCCGTTTTCCGCGTCCAATTCTGCGGGCTGATCGCTTTGTACGGCCGCACATCGCTGAAAAGGAGTATCCGAACATGAAAAAAACCCTGTCCGCCCTGCCGGCCCTCGCCCTGTGCCTGGCCCTGCTGGCCGCCTGCTCCGGCGGGAAAGAGCCCTCTGGCTCCTCCGCCCCTTCTCCCTCTGCCTCCTCTCCCTCCGCCTCCCAGCCCGCTGCGCCCTCCGCCGAGCCCAGTCCGGTGCCCTCCATTGAGCTCAGTCCGGCGCCGTCGGACGGGCCCTCTCAGGAGCCCTCCCAGACCCCCTCTCAGGAGCCTTCCTCCGAGCCCTCTCAGGGACCCGGCGGCGATCCCACCTCCGCCCCCTCTCAGGGTCCAGCTGACCCCACCTTTGAGCTGAGCTCTCACGACTTCACCCTCTTCTCCGCCGGCAGCAGCTGGAAGCTGACCTACACCGCCGTGCCCGACCAGGGCGTCCGGCCCACCTTCACCTCCGGCGACGAGTCTGTAGCCACCGTGGACGAGCACGGTACCGTCACCGCCGTGGCCCCCGGCCAGACGGTCATCACCGCCGTCTGCGGCGACCTCACCGACACCTGCATCGTCCGCTGCCGCTGGGAGGAGGCCCCCCAGTCCGTGGACCTGGCCGCCTTTGCCCAGCACATTCTGGACAGCTATGCGTTCAGCTCCCTCCAGCTGCTGGAGCCCGGCACCGAGATGGGGGACGCCGTTCTGGGCAACTACTACCCCGGCCTCACCGACCTGGACCTGCCCCAGTGCCTGGTCTATCTCTGCATGATGACCATGAACAGCGGTGAGTTTGCCGTGCTGGAGGCCGCGGACGCCGCTGCCGCCGCCCAGGCCGCCGCCATTCTCCAGGCCAGGGTGGACACCATGGCCAATGGCGGCGCATGGTATCCCGAGGCCACCCGCATCTGGAGCGAGTGCGCCGCGGTGGTCACCAACGGGAATTATGTGATGATGGTGGTCAGCGAGCAGCAGGCCAACATCGTGAAGGAGTTCAACGGCCTGTTCTAAGACCGTCAAGTTTCGATCGTCCATTCTCAATTCTCAAGTGTCAGAGGTACCCACATGGTCTTTTCCACTCCCTATTTTCTGTTCCTGTACCTCACGGCGGTCCTGCTGGTGTACTACGCCGTGCCCCTCGTCTGCCGCAACCTCGTGCTGCTGGTCTTCAGCCTGCTCTTTTACGGCTGGGGGGAGCCGGTGTATATCCTGCTCATGGTGTTCACCATCCTGGTGAACTATGTGTTCGGGCTGCTGGTGGGCCGGTGCAGGGCCCGGAACAACGTCAAGGGCGCAAAATGGGCGGTGGCCGGGTCGGCCGTGATCAGCCTGGCCCTGCTGGTGTTTTTCAAGTACTGGGACTTTCTGGCCGGCAGCCTGACCTCCCTCGGTCTTACCTTCATGCCCAGGCTGGGCCAGTCCCTGCCCATCGGCATCAGCTTCTACACCTTCCAGGCCATGAGCTACCCTGTGGACGTCTACCGGGGTGACGCCCACGCCCAGAAGAACCCCCTCACCTTCGGCACCTATGTCACCCTGTTCCCTCAGCTCATCGCCGGGCCCATCGTCTGCTACAAGGATGTGGAGTCTCAGCTGGACGTGCGCGTCCACAGCTTTGACCGCTTCGCCGCCGGGATCCAGCGGTTCGTCATCGGTCTGTGCAAAAAGGTGCTGCTGGCCAACTCCATCGGCAGGCTGTGGGACACCGCCCTGGCCACTCCGGGCGCCTCTCTCACCACCCTGGGGGCCTGGCTGGGGGTGATCGCCTTCACCCTGCAGATCTACTTCGACTTCTCCGGCTATTCCGACATGGCCATCGGCCTGGGCCGGATGTTCGGCTTTGAATTTCTGGAAAATTTCAACTATCCCTACATCTCCCGCTCGGTCACCGAATTCTGGCGGCGGTGGCACATCTCCCTGGGCACCTGGTTCCGGGACTATCTCTATATCCCCCTGGGCGGCAACCGGGTGAGCCGGGGCAGGCTGGTGCTCAACCTGCTCATTGTCTGGGCCGCCACGGGCATCTGGCACGGGGCCAGCTGGAATTTCCTGCTGTGGGGCCTGTTCTACTTCGTCCTGCTGGTATTGGAAAAGTTCTGGTTCGGCCGGATATTGGACAAGGCCCCCCGCTGGGTGGGCCATGTGTATGCCCTGGTGCTCATCATGGTCGGCTGGGCCATCTTCGCCGTGGAGGACATGGGCGCGCTGGCCCTCTACCTCAAGGCCATGTTCGGCTTCGGCGCAGGGCTGGCAGACGGTCCCTTCCTCTACTATCTCCGCGGCTATCTGCCCATTCTGCTCATCGCCGCTATTGCGGCCACCCCCCTGGCCGCCCGGCTGTGGCGCAGGCTGCCGGAGCGGCTGCGGGCCGTGCTGCTGCCGGTGCTGCTGGCCGCCGGGCTGGTGCTGTCCACCGCCTATCTGGTGGACGGGACGTACAACCCCTTCCTCTACTTCCGCTTCTAAGGAGGCACGCCCATGAAAAGCAAACGGTATTCCGTGTTCCTCACCGTGCTGTTCCTGCTCTTTCTCTTCGGCTTTGCCGCCGCCTTCTGGCTGACACCGGACCGCACCTTTTCCGAGCAGGAGAACCGCTATCTCGCCCAGCTGAAGGCCCCCACCCTGCAGACGCTGAAGAGTGGAAAATTCATGACGGATTTTGAGGACTACGTCGTGGACCAGTTTCCCCTGCGGGACAGCTGGGTGCAGATGAAGGCCTGGAGCGAGCGGCTGCTGGGCAAGGAGGAGAACAACGGCGTCTATCTGGGGCGGGACGGGCAGACTCTCTTCGCCCAGTACACCGCTCCCGGGGACCTGGCCCAGCGCATGGCCTGTGTGAACGCCCTGGCGGACAGCGTGCAGGTGCCGGTGGCCTTCGCCCTGGTGCCGGACAAGAGCTGTGTCTGGTCCGGCCTGCTGCCCGCCAACGCCCCCCTGGCCGACGACGGCTCCGCCGCCCGGGAGGCCGCCGCCCTCTGCTCCGGCAGGGTGCAGTGGATCGACCTCTACAGCCTTGCCTGGGGAGAGGACTCCTTCTACCGCACGGACCACCACTGGACCACCATGGGCGCGGCCCTGGCCTATCAGGCCCTGGAGACCGCCCTCACTGGCTCCGCCGCCCTGCCCGAGGGTCCGCTGAAGCTGGAGAGCGACCGGTTCTACGGCACCACCTGGTCCTCCGCCGGGGCGGGCTGGGTGCGCCCCGACTCCATCTACACCTGGGCGGACGATACGGGGCTCACCGTGACCGCCTACCACACCGGCGCGGCCCAGCCCGGGGTGCTCTATGACCGGAGCAAGCTGACCGCCAAGGACAAGTACGCCATGTTCCTGGGGGGCAACCAGCCCCTGTGCGTCATTGAAAATCCCGCCGCCTCCGGCGGCAGGCTTCTGGTCGTCCGGGACTCCTACGCCGACTCCCTGGCTCCCTTCCTGGCCGGGGATTGGCAGGAGGTCCACCTGTGGGACCTGCGCTACAACCTCAACTCCCTGCGGCAGTATGTGGCAGACAACGGCATCGACCAGGTGCTGGTGCTCTACTCCGCCGCCAACTTCGCCTCCGACACCAATCTGTTCCTGCTGGGGCTGTAAACGCCTTGCTTTTTCCCGCAAAATCGCATATACTGCTTGCAGCATATTTAAGAGGGGGTCTATCCCGTGGAGTACAAGGTCAACTATACCATGCTCTTTGATTTCTACGAGCTGACCATGGCCAACGGCTATTTCCAGTCCGACAAGAAGGACACTGTCTGCTACTTCGATATCTTCTACCGCACCATCCCCGATGACGGCGGCTTTGTCATCGCCGCCGGTCTGGAGCAGGCCGTGGAGTATATCCGGGACCTGCATTTTGACGAGGCGGATCTGGCCTATCTGCGCTCCAAGGGCATTTTCCCCGAGGAGTTTCTCAGCTTCCTGCGCACCTTCCGCTTCACCGGCGACATCTGGGCCGTCCCCGAGGGCACGCCCATCTTCCCCCGGGAGCCCATCCTCACCGTCCGCGCCCCCGCCGTGCAGGCCCAGTTTTTAGAGACCTTCCTGCTGCTGACTCTGAACCACCAGTCCCTCATCGCCACCAAGTCCAGCCGCATCGTGCGGGCTGCGGCGGGCAGGCCGGTGTCCGAGTTCGGCTCCCGCCGGGCCCAGGGGGCCAGCGCCGCCCTGCTGGGGGCCCGGGCCAGCTATATCGCGGGCTGCTCCGGCACCGCCTGCGCCATGGCCGACCAGCTCTACGGCGTGCCCGCCACGGGCACCATGGCCCACTCCTGGGTGCAGATGCACGACAGCGAGTATGAAGCCTTCCGCGCCTACTGCGAGGTCTACCCCGAAAACCCCGTCCTGCTGGTAGACACCTACAGTGTGCTCAAGTCCGGCGTGCCCAACGCCATCCGGGTCTTCCACGACATGGGCATCACCAGGGGCGGCATCCGCATCGACTCCGGCGATCTGGCCTACCTCTCCACCCGCGCCCGGGCCATGCTGGACAAGG
>CAKUHW010000010.1 GCA_934659415.1 uncultured Oscillospiraceae bacterium | reverse complement strand
CCTTTACACAAGGGAGCTTAAGGGCCTTGTACAAACACAAAAAATGCCGCGAAAAGCCCGCGCCGGGAAAACCGGCGCGGGCTTTTCTGAAGAGGAAAAGCGGAGGATGCGTTACTTGCTGGCAGCGATCTTGTCCAGCAGGGTGTTGTAGATGGTGCGGGTGGCGGAGTTCTCCTTCTCCCAGGACTGGAGGTCAGTCTCGGTGTAGCTGGAGAGGGCGTCGGCCCAGACCTGCACCTGCTCGCTGGTGAGAATGACCTTCTCGGCGCCCTTCTCGTCCAGAGCGGAGAGGAACTTGCCGGTGAGGGCCATGTCGGCCTCCAGCATGTACTTGCCCAGGTTGTCGGCATGCTCGGTGAGGATCTGCTGGATGTCGGCGGGGAGCTTATCCCAGTAGCTGTTGGCGAACACGATGCCCATCAGGTACATATAAGCGCCGGAGTACTCATCGCCGAAGAACACGGCCTTGTTGACCAGCTCGGGGCAGACGCCGAAGGCGCCCAGCACGTTGATGTGGGAGATGATGGAGTCGGCCACGCCCTTCTCCATGTTGGAGTAGTAGTCAGTCGGACCGGAGGAGATGGGGGCGCCGGAGTTGTCGGCCAGCAGCTGCTGCACAGTGGGGGCGCCGGTGATGACCTTGTGGCCCTTCAGGTCAGCGGGAGTCTCCATGGGGCCGGCCTTGGTCATGAACATGTTGTAGCCGGGCATGAAGTAGGAGGACAGGTAGTGCAGGCCGTAGTTCTGCCACTCGGCGTCCAGCTCGGGGCACTCCTTGTACATCTCCCAGTAGATGTCGCAGGCGCTGGCCTCGTCCTTCCAGCCCAGGAAGGGCAGGCCGAACACGTTGCCGTTGAGGGTGAAGAGGGAGGGATACTCATAGGGGACGATGCAGGCCATGTCCACCAGACCGGTCTGCAGGCCCTTCACCAGGTCGGCCAGAGCCACCAGGGAGTAGCTGTAGTACAGGTTGAACTTCAGGCGGCCGTTGGTGGCCTCGGTGACCTCGTCCACCCACTTCAGGAAGCCGCTGGCAGAGACCTCGGGGAAGGACAGGGAGACGTTGATCTCATAGACGGTGTCGTCCGGCTCGGTGCCCTGAGAGGCGCTGGGCTGGCTGCTGCCGCCGGGGTTGGTGCTGGTGCTGGGCTTGTCGCTGCCGCCGCCGCAGCCGGCCAGCAGACCGGCGATCAGGCACAGGCCGAGGACCAGGCTGAGTACGCGCTTGATTTTCATATTCTTCCTCCTAAGTTTTATTTGACCGCGTCACGCGGGAAATAACGGGGCAAGAAAACCGCCCTTTAGGACATGAGGCCGGGCAGAACGGTAGCCAGGGCGGGGAAGAGACACACCAGGAAGATGACGATCAGCTCCGCCGCCACGAAGGGCATGGCGCCCTTGAAGATGCGGGTGATGGGCACCTTGGTGGTACCGCCCAGGATGTACACCACCATGCCCACCGGCGGGGTGATGCCGCCCAGAGCCTGCATCAGGACCACGAACAGACCGAACCAGATGGGGTGGAAGCCCAGAGCCATCATGGCGGGGTAGAGCAGGGGGATGGTGAGGACCATCATGGTCATGGCGGGCAGGCACATGCCCAGCACGATGTACATCAGGGCCACCAGCAGCAGCACCACGTACTTGCTGACGTTCAGGCCGGTGATGAAGTTGGTGATGAGGAAGGGCAGCTTGCTGATGGCCACGAACTGGATGAACACATAGGTGCCCACCAGCAGGAACAGCACGAAGGCGGTGGTGAGGACGGTGCCCTTGAGGATGCGGCCGATCTTCTCCTTGTTCAGCTGGCCGGTGACGGCGGCGATGATGATCGCGCCCAGAGCGCCGATGGCGCCCGCCTCGGTGGTGGTGCAGATACCGGCGTAGATGCCGCCCAGCACCAGCAGGAAGAGGATCACGGTGGGCAGCACGCCCACCAGAGAGTGCATGCACTCCTTAGCGGCAAACTTGGGGCCCTTGGGGCCGTGAGCGGGCTTGGCCACGCACAGCAGCCAGATGGCCACCACGAAGGCCACCACCATGAGCACGCCGGGGATGATGCCGGAGACGAACAGCTTACCGATGGACTGCTCGGTGAGGATGCCGTACATGATCATGGGCATGCTGGGGGGGATGATGATCGCCAGGGGAGAGCCCGCGGCCACGGAGCCGGAGGCCAGCTCGTCGGAGTAGCCCAGCTTCTTCATGGGGGGGAAGGCGATCTTGGACATGATCACGGTGGACACGTTCTCAGAGCCGGTGATGGCGCCCATCAGGCCGCCGGCCACCACGGTGGCGGAGGCCAGGCCGCCGCGGAAGCGGCCGATGAAGTGATAGGCCGCGTCATACAGGGCGGAGCCGATGTTGGTCTCTGCGATGACCATGCCCATGAGGGTGAACATGGGGATGGTGGTGATGGTGTAGTTGTCGATGTTGGAGAAGGGCGCGGTGCCCAGAGTGGCCAGCGCCTGGGGCAGGCCGCTGATGAGCCAGATGCCCGCAAAGCCCACGATGGCCAGGGCGGCGCCCACCCACACACGACAGAGGATCAAAACAATAAATACAACGATACCGAGTACGCCGATCAGCTCAGCACTCATCCGACTCCGCCTCCTTCTTCAGGCGCCTTGGGGTGGAAGTGCTCGGGATCCACCAGCTTGACGACCAGATAAAACAGCACAGCCAGGGCGGTGAAGCCCATGGCGATGCCGAAGATCAGCTCAAAGGGCCACTTCGGGATCTTCAGCAGGGTGTAGTACTCCTTGAACTTGATGGCGTACTCCGTGTACACGAAGGCCTGCCAGGAAATGAGGCCGCTGATGCCCGCGGTGAGCAGCAGGGTGATGAGGTCCACCACGATCTGCCCCTTGCGGCCAAGGTGGTCCATGATAAGACCCACCTTGATGTGCTGATCCTCTATCACGGCGCAGACAAAGCTGGGGGTGATGCAGATCATCATCATACGCACGATCTCCGTGGCCCCGATGATGGGGTTCTTGAAGATAAAGCGCATGATAACGTCCGCCACCACGAGGACCAGCATTGCCAGCGTGGCAATGATAGAAATGACGTTCAGCACGGCAGACACGATGTTGGCTACCTTGTAGGCTGTTTTCATCTCTCTTACGATTCCCCTCTCTGTGGATTTTGTACTGCCCGGCGTGGATCGCGCTTTCCCTGCCGGACGCCGCTCGCCCGGTCCGGTCTCCCCTCCGCCGCCCTTCGGCGTCCCCCCGCATCCGCCGGGACACACCGCCGGGATCAGCGGCAAACAGACCAAACCAGATCGTTACATGGGGATTATAGCACAGCATTGTGCACAAGAGTGAGCAGGATTCTTGCTTGAATGATAGCAAAAATCGGTGAAAGCCTCAGTTGTCGGTCTTTTTAACAATTTGTGAACGGACTTTTTGTGGCTTTCCGCTAAAGATCCTCCCCGGCGGCCGGGAGCCGGGTGGAGACGGGAGGGGAATATGTCCAGTCGGAGGCGTCCGAGGCACCGCGTCGGGCAGGACGCTCCGCTGGACCTGCTTTTCCCGCGCCGGAAAAGTAGGCAAAAGGGCGCATAGGGAGAGGTCTCCCTATGTACCCTCCCCGTTTTGCTTTAGCTTTCCCGTCTATCACCGGCGCGAGGTAAGCTGTATTGGCTGTTGGCTCTAACCCGCTCAGCCGCTCACCCCGACAGTTGTTATGACCCCGGATGTCCTACTCGCAGCGCCTGACCCGGTAAAAACAAGCGGGCCAGTGGGCCACTCCCTTAAGCTCCCTTGTGTAAAGGGAGCTGGCGCGAAGCGCCTGAGGGATTGTCACCATGGCCATCTGCCTTTGCCCCGGTGACAATCCCCCCAGCCAGCAAAGGGCGCTGTCGTCCCCCCTTTACGCAAGGGGGGTGACAAAACCTTCGGCCCGATGCGTTTGCAGCGGCGTCTAACCGGGTCACAGCCCCCCGAAAGCTGTATACCATGCAGGAATTTGCGTATTCCCTTTTCCCCACGGCTGTGCTATACTGATAAAAAATAAAATACACAGGGAGGAGCGCTCTTTCATGGAGACCAGACAGCTGAAATATTTTCTGGACGTGGCCAATTGCCTGAACTTTACCAAGGCAGCCCAGCAGAACCACATCGCCCAGACGGCGATGAGCCAGAACATCATTTCCCTGGAAAATCAGCTGGGCTTCAAGCTGTTCGACCGGAACAACCGCAACGTGAGCCTCACCTACATGGGCGAGGCCTTCTACACCGAGGCGCTGGAGATCATCCGGGCGGTGGAGCGGGCCGAAGTACGCATGAGCGGCATTGCCGCAGGCAGCGAGGGCATTGTGCGCATCGGCTTCCAGGGCGAGCATGAGAGCAGCTTTCTGCCCCAGATCATCCAGACCTTCCGCAGGCGATGTCCCAAGGTGTCCCTGGAGCTGATGCAGGGCATCTCCGGCCGGCTGGAGCAGATGCTGGAGTCCGGCGAGGTGGACGTGATCTTCAACATCCAGTACGAGAAGACCGCGGACAACGCCCGGGAGTGGCTCATCGAGACCCAGCCCCTGTGTGCGGTGGTCCCCGAGGGGCACCCCCTGGCTGGGCTGGAGCGGGTGTCCCGCACCCAGCTGTCCGGCGAGCCGGCGGTGTTTATCAATCCCGCCTGCGGCGAGAATATCTACAACTACATGATCCACGACAGCCTGCAGAGCGGCTTCATGCCCAAGATCGTGGGCTATGCCTCCAGCGTGTACGCCCTGCTGCTGATGGTGGCCTGCAGCCTGGGCATCACCGTGCTACCCAAGAGCTGCAGTCAGGGTCAGGCCGGGCTGCGCTTCCTGGACCTGGAGGAGGAGGACTCCCTGAACATCGTGGCCCGCTGGATCGGCTCCAACGACCGGGCCCCTGTCCGCCTGTTCGTACAGCTGCTGCGGGAGCTCTTCCCCGGCGGCGCGCAGGAGAACTGAAGCAAACAGAATACCCGCCGCCCGGATAAAGTCCGGGCGGCGGGCGCTTTTTATGGGGCAAAGGCGGAGGAAGACTCAGCGGTTTTTCCGGTAGATGGCCATCAGGCCGTCCAGCAGCAGGGTGGGGTCCACCCCGATCTCCCTTCGGCAGTGGGGGACGATGGCTTCGGCCAGACCGCCGCAGGCCACGACGGTCCTTGCCGGGCCCAGCTCCTCCTGAAAGCGGTCCACCATGCCGTCAATCAGGGAGGCGGTGCCCAGCACGCTGCCGGAGGCCATGCTGTCCACCGTGTTCTTCCCCACGGCCTGAATGGCGCGGCCGAGGCCCACGGAGGGCAGCAGGGCGGCGGAGGCGGACAGGGCCCCCAGGGAGACCTCTACCCCCGGGGCGATCATGCCGCCCAGATAATTGCGCTTTTCATCCACCACGGTGATCTTGGTGGCGGTGCCCAGGTCGATGATGACGGCGGGCAGGGGATACTTCTCCGCCGCGCCCACGGCGGTGCACACCAGATCCGCCCCGCAGGAGGCCGGCTCGTCGATGCGCAGGTTGATGCCCATGCGCACACCGGGCCCCACCGTGAGCACCCGGACCGGGGCCAGAATACGCACCGCCGCCTGGAGTACCCGCGTCAGGGAGGGCACCACGCAGGAGAGGGCCGCCCCCTCGATGTCCTCCGGGGCCAGCCGGTACAGGCCGAGAAGCTGCCGGAAGAGCACGGCGTACTCCGCCTCGGTGCGCAGCGGGTCGGTGTGCACCCGGGCCTGCATGAGCAGGCGTGCCCCGTCGTATGCGCCGATGCAGATGTTGGAATTTCCCGCGTCGATGGCCAGGACCATGGCTGTGCACTCCTCTCGATGTAAGTTTAGGCCGGGAGGGGACCCCGGCAAACGCTGCGGGCGGGGCGCGGCCCTTGGTTCTCCCTCTGGGAGAGGCAAGGGCTCCGTCAGACTTATACCCCCTTGTGTAAAGGGGGGACGCCAGCGCGCCCTTCGCTGGCAGGGGGGATTGTCACCGGACCAAAAACGGGCCGCCATGGTGACAATCCCTCAGGCGCTTCGCGCCAGCTCCCTTTACACAAGGGAGCTCAAGGGCTTGGCAAGCCCTGAAGTATCTGCGCACCCGTAGGGCAAGGGCTCTGCCCTTGCCGTGTCCGGCAGGCAAAAGGCGGGCGGACCCCCCTCAGGGTTTTCCCCTGCCTGCGCTGCGCTCCACCAGGTCCGCCAGGGTCACGCCGTCCACCACCCGGGACACCGCCCGGTAGATCTCCTGCCACAGCTCCACGGTGGTGCAGTCGCCGCAGTGGGGGCAGAACTCCTCGTCGGTGGCGCACTCCACCGGCGCCAGGTCCCCCTCCAGGGGGCGCAGGATGTCCCCCGCGGTGTACTCCCGGGGAGACCGGGTGAGCAGATAGCCGCCGCCCGCCCCACGCACGGAGCGCACCAGCCCGGCCCGGGACAGGGGAGTGACGATCTGCTCCAGGTACTTGTCGCTGATATTCTGCCGCCGGGCCACGTCCCGCAGGGGCACCGGCTTTCCGTCCTCCTGCTGGGCCAGGTCGATCATCAGGCGCAGGGCGTACCGCCCCCGGGTGGATATCTTCACGGCTTTCGCCCCCTTTTGCGTATAGAAGCCGGAGAAGCCTTCAAGGAGCCTGCGGCAGGGGCAGGCAAGGCCCGGCAGAACATGCCGGTCCTGAAGGCTTCCCGCTTATTCTTCTCTAAAATACCACAATTCCAATAGGAATTCAAATATTTTTTCGCCCGGCGCACCACGCCTCCGCCACGGCCCGCTCGGAGAAGGGCTCCCGGCGGCCCCCCACCTCCATATAGGTCTCGTGGCCCTTGCCCAGCAGGGCCACCACGTCCCCCGGCCCGGCCAGATCCAGGGCATAGCGGATGGCCGCGGCGCGCTCCGGGAGGATCACATGGGGCAGGTCTGGCATGGCGGCGGCGATCTGGGCGCAGATGGCCGCCGGGTCCTCGCTGCGGGGATTGTCGGCGGTGAGCACGGCGAAGTCCGCCGCCCCGGCCGCCGCCCGGGCCAGGTCATGCCGGCGCATGGGCGGGCGGTCGCCCCCCGCGCCGAACACGGCGATGAGCCGGCCGCAGGGGCGCAGGGCGCGCAGCAGGGCGGTCATGGCCGCGCCGTTGTGGGCGTAATCGATCACCACGGAGAAGGGGACGGGGAGGGGCAGCACCTCGCACCGGCCGGGGACCCGGCAGCGGGCCAGAGCGACGGCAATGGCGGCGTCCCCGATCCCCAGGGCCCGGGCGGCGGCAATGGCCGCCCGGGCGTTCTCCCCGTTGAAAAAACCGGGCATGGGCAGGGAAAAGGGCCCCACCGTCACGCCCAGGCCGGGGCCCCGGCGGATGGGCAGCGGCTCAATGGCCCGGGCGGCGGGGGCCCGGGCGGCCATCTGGGGCCAGGCGGGGTCATCGGCGTTTCCAAGAGCAAGGCGGCACTGGCGGAACAGGGCGGCCTTGCAGGCGCGGTACTCCTCCAGGCCAGCGTGCTCCCCGGGGCCCACATGGTCGGGCGACAGGTTGAGAAATAGGGCCAGGCCGAAGGCGAGCCCCTCCAGGCGGTGCAGCTTCATAGCCTGGCTGGAGGCCTCCAGCACCACGTGGGTGCAGCCCGCGTCCGCCATGGCGCGCAGGGTGCGGTGCAGGGCGATGGGCTCCGGGGTGGTGTTGGTCCCCTCCGCCAGCCTCTCCCGGCCCGCAAAGGCCCCCAGGGTGCCGATCATCCCCGCCTGTCTGCCGTCCGCCAGCAGGATGTCCCGCAGCATGTGGGCCACGGTGGTCTTGCCCTTGGTGCCGGTGACGGCGATGAGGGTCATGTCCTCCCCGGGGCGGCGGTAAAATTCCCCCGCCATCCGGGCCAGGGCGGCCCTGGGGTCGGGGGCGGTGAGCACGGGCACGGGCCAGTCCCCGGCGGGAGCGGCGCACAGCACGGCGGCGGCCCCCCGGGCCAGAGCCTCGGGTATGTAGCGGCGGCCGTCCTGCCGGGATCCCTCCAGCGCCGCGAACAGGTCCCCGGGGGCGGTCTCGCCGGAGCGGCAGGTCAGGCCGGTGATCTCCGTCTCGCCGGGGCAGGGCAGGCCGGCGGCAGCCGCCAGCTGAGAAAGCTTCATACAGAGTCCTCCTCTCACATCGCTGTCCCAGCCTATGCGGCGGCGGGCCGTTCCGCCCGCACTGGACGGCGGGGGACAGGTGTGCTATAATAGGGCGCATCGAAAAAACGGAGGAGCGTTTGCCTTGTTTTATGTGATCTTTGCCGCGCTGATGATCGTGATCGACCAGGTGATCAAATATCTGGTGCGCGCCCACATCCCCCTGGGGGAGTCCGTCCCCTTCCTGCCCCATGTGATGGACCTGACCTATATCCGCAACACCGGAGCCGCCTTCTCCCTGCTGGAGGAGCACACCTGGATCCTCACGCTGTTGTCCGCCGCCATTGTGGCTGCGGTGGCGGTGCTGGTGGCGAAGGGTGTGCTGGCCGGGCGGCTGGGCCGCTTTTCCGCCGCCCTCATCATGGCCGGCGGGGTGGGCAACCTGATCGACCGGCTGTTTTTCAAGTACGTCACCGACATGTTCAAGACCACGTTCATAGACTTCGCCGTGTTCAACTGGGCGGACTGCTGCATCACCGTGGGCGCGGTGCTGCTGTTCCTCTATCTGCTGTTCTTCTCCGGGAAGGGCGGCGGGAAGGAGGCCGGACATGACGCCGAGCTTCCCGCTGACGGTCAGTGAGGCCGGACGGGCGGACGCCCTGGTGGCCGCCGCCCTGGAGGGGGTCACCAGGTCCGCCGCCCAGCGCTGGCTGGAGGAGGGGCGGATCACCCTGAACGGCGCGCCGCTGAAGAAGAACGCCCGCCTGGCCCCGGGGGACACCCTGCTCATCTCACCGCCCCAGCCGGAGGCGGTGGAGCTGGTCGCCCAGGACATCCCGCTGGACGTGGTGTATGAGGACGATGATGTGATTGTGGTGAACAAGCCGGTGGGCATGGTGGTCCATCCCGCCCCCGGCCACCCGGACGGGACGCTGGTGAACGCGCTGCTGTACCACTGCGGCCCCTCCCTGTCCGGCATCAACGGGGAGCTGCGCCCGGGCATCGTCCACCGCATCGACCGGGACACCTCGGGCCTGATCATCGCCGCCAAGAACGACCGGGCCCACCTGTCTCTGTCCGCCCAGCTGGAGGATCACTCCCTCTTCCGGCTGTACCACGCGGTGGTACTGGGGGGCTTCCGGGAGGAGAGCGGCACGGTGGACGCCCCCATCGGCCGCCACCCGGCGGACCGCAAGCGCATGGCGGTATGCCGCCCTGGGGACGGCCGCCCGGCGGTGACCCACTGGCAGCTGGTGGATAGCCGCGGCGGCTATTCCCACATCACCTGCCGCCTGGAGACCGGCCGCACCCATCAGATCCGGGTCCACATGGCTCACGCGGGCCATCCCCTGCTGGGGGATCCGGTGTACGGGCCGAAAAAGCCCTTCCCGGGCCTGGCGGGGCAGTGCCTGCACGCCGCCCGGCTCACCTTCGTCCACCCCGCCACCGGGGAGCGGATGACGGTGGAGGCTCCGCTGCCCGGCTGGTTTACCGCCGTGCTGGACCGACTGGGGCTGAACTGACGTATTTTTGAGGAAAGGCGGGGCTGTGATGGCGCTGCGCAAGGGAATGGTCTGCCGGGCCGTGATCACCGGCTACTCCAGCGAGGGGGACGGCGTGGCCCGGGTGGAGGGCATGGCCGTATTTGTCAAGGGCGCGCTGCTGGGGGAAGAGGCGGAGATCGTCCTGGAGCACGTGGGCCGCAGCGCGGCCTGGGCCCGGATAGACCGGCTGCTGAAGCCCTCCCCCGCCCGGCGGGAGCCGGACTGCCCCTACTATCCCCGCTGCGGCGGCTGCCGCCTGCGCCACATGAGCTACGCCGAGGAGCTGGAGGCCAAGCGCCGCCGGGTGGAGGACGCTCTGCGGCGCATCGGCGGTGCGGAGGTCTCGGTAGAGGTCATCCACGGCGCGGCGGACACGGAGCGCTACCGCAACAAGGTCCAGTTCCCCATTGCCCCGGGGGCCATCGGCTACTATCAGGGGGGCACCCATCAGGTCATCGACATTGAAGACTGCCTGCTCCAGCCGGAGGAGGACACCGCTGCCCGCCGGACAGTGAAGGAGTGGATGGAGCGCTTCTCCGTGCCCGCCTACCGGGAGAGCACCGGAAAGGGGCTGCTGCGCCACCTGTATCTGCGCACCAATCAGGCAGGGGAGTGCCTGTGCTGCCTGGTGGTCAACGGCGATACCCTGCCCCACGGGGAGGAACTGGTGTCCGCCCTGCGCGCCGCCCTGCCCGGCCTGGCCGGGGTGGTGCTCAGCATCAACAGGAAAAAGACCAATGTGATCCTGGGGGAGGAGTTTCGCACCCTCTGGGGCCGGGACTGGCTGGAGGAGACCCTCTGCGGCCATGTGTTCCGACTGTCCGTCCCCTCCTTCTTTCAGATCGACCGCGCCCAGACCGAGGTGCTCTACGGCCGGGCACTGGAGTTTGCCGGCCTGACCGGGCGGGAGATCGTGGCCGACCTGTACTGCGGCATCGGCACCATCAGCCTCACCCTGGCCGGGCATGCGGGGCAGGTGATCGGCGTGGAGATCGTGCCCCAGGCCGTGGAGGACGCCCGGGAGAACGCCTGCCGCAGCGGTCTGGAGGGCAGGGCCCGCTTCCTGTGCGGCGACGCCTCCGCCCTGGCCGCCCGGCTGGAGGAGGAGGGCCTGCGGCCCGACGTGGTGGTGGTGGACCCGCCCCGGAAGGGGCTGGCCGCCGACGTGGTGGAGACCATCGCCCGCATGGGCCCCGGCCGGGTGGTGTACGTCTCCTGCGACTGTGCCACCCTTGGCCGGGACGTGGGGCGC
This sequence comes from uncultured Oscillospiraceae bacterium, assembly GCA_934659415.1. GTDB lineage: Bacteria > Bacillota > Clostridia > Oscillospirales > Oscillospiraceae > Enterenecus. Next base: position 302 of record CAKUHW010000010.1, on the reverse strand, counting down.
TTCGCCGCCCTGGGGTATGAAGTCCGCCGGGCCGAGGCGGTGGATCTGTTCCCCCGCACGGCCCATGTCGAGACGGTATGCCTCTTAGTTCTGAGAAATCCTGTGACACATATCAACATTGATGTAGATGTGGAAGAAATGGTGCAGGATAAAAGAGGACTGGCAACCTATGGGCAAATCAAGGATTATGTTCTGGAACAAAACGGCCTGAAAGTCAGTAGTCTTTATATTGCTCAGGTAAAGCAGAAACATGGCATTATTGAGCGCGATAACTACAATAAACCGAAATCCGAGGATGTCAG
>CAKUHW010000009.1 GCA_934659415.1 uncultured Oscillospiraceae bacterium | reverse complement strand
CTGTGGGCGAAGGGCCGGATGGAGTAGTGCTCCTGGGGCTCGGCGTAGCCCTTCAGGCGGCGGTTGGCCACGGAGTGGAGGGTGACGATCAGGTTGTCCAGGCCGCACAGCTTGTCGATCTCCTCCTGGGAGACGTAGGCGAAGTCGGGCACGTTGATCTTGCCGTCCTCGATGGGGAGCAGACAGGTGTTGCCCATGTAGGTGGCCTTTCCGGACAGATTTTGGAGGATCAGCTTGGACAGCAGGGCGTTCATATCAAATTCGCAGGCGGAGGGGATGCCGTTTTCCTCGTTGAGGGAGTGGGTCAGGCAGAGGGTGCACTTCTCCTGGTTCAGCCGCCGGGTAGAGCACATATCGGGACAGGGGGCGGTGAAGGCGTTGCAGTCCCAGTGCTTCAGCAGCTTCTGCGTCAGGTAGTAGGCCCGGACGGAACGGAACACCATCTCCCGGTCCATCACACACTCGTCCGCCCCGGCAATAAGCCGGTCCGTAATGGCCCAGATCTCCGCCTCGTCTGCCTCGGTGATGTTGTTCTGCACTCTTCCGGGGGTGGTGGGGTTTTCATCGGGGGGACAGACGTGGAGCTGGTCGAGGAACTCGTGGACATTCAGGAAATGATACTGGACGTCCAGCTTGCGGCTGACCTCCTCCAGGGAGAGGAAGCAGTCCTGGGCGCTGACGGGAGAGACGTCGGAGGCAAAGCGGTTGAGCACCAGCATCCGGGTGTTGGCCAGAATCTTGCGGATGCGCAGGGCCTTCAGGGTGCGGCCGAAGTCGGCCCAGTCGTAGACAGGATAGGCCTCCAGCCCCCGGGCGTGGAGGGCGGCGATATTGGTGGTGACGGCCATGAGCACCGCGCTGTAAAAGGCGACGGGCTTTTTGCTGCGGCGGGCGATCTCCGTGGTCACCCGGTTGGCGCGGCCGCTGGTGGAGACCAGATACAGATCCACCTGGTCGTTTCCCGCCAGGGCCTTCTGTACGTCCTCCTCGGAGACCTTGAACTCGTCGGTGTAGCTCTGCAGGCGCACCGGCTCCATCAGGTTGACCTCCGGGGGCATTTTGGCCTCCAGCAGGCGGACAAAGTTCTTATAGATCTCGCCGGAGACCATGCGGTCGTAGGCGGGCTCCAGGGTGTCGCCCTTGCCGAAGCGGCACGGCCCCTCATAGACATAATCGTGGTTGAACTCGATAAACAGGGGGCGGACATTCAGCTTGATCTCGCTGCCTTTTTTCATGGTGAGCGCTCCTTTGTGTTGAAAATTTGCGGTTGCTTTTTCCTCGCGTATTCTTATAATAATAAGGTATCACAAAACTTGCATCGGGTTTTGTGCATGAAAAAATATAAAATTATCGGCATAAAAGCACAATGTGTGGAGGCGGAAAGCATGGAGCTGACAGAGTTTAAAAGCAGACTGTTTGACCGGGTGGCGGCGGGCGCTCCGCTGCAGGGCGTGCTGGATGAGGCGGCCGGACTGCTGGGGGTGCCGCTGCATGTGACGGACGGGGCCTACCGGCTGGTGGCGGCATCGCGGACGGTGGAAAACCCGGACCCGCTGTGGATGGAGCTGATGACCGACGGGGCCTTTTCCCCGGAGACGGTGGAACGCTTTTTTACCTTCCGCCTGCCGGATCAGCTGGCGGCGGAGCCGGGAGCGATTCTCTTTGAGGCGCTGGGGTACCCCTATGTGATCACGCCGGTCCAGATCGGCGGGGCGCGGGTGGCGTCTCTGACGGCGCTGGTGTCCGGCCAGGAGGAGGGGGAGCGCCTGGGCCCGTATCTGGAGGCGCTGGCCCGGTTCATCCAGAACGCGCTGCTGATCCAGGACATGCACCTGGCCTGTTCCAACAGCCGCCCGGAGCAATTTCTGAAGAACCTGCTGGACCGGAAGCTGACAGATCCCCAGAAGATCCTCCGGCAGGGGCGGGTGTTTGGGTTTGGGGAGAAGGAGCTGTACGCGCTGCTGCTGGTGCGGGCGGACAGCCCGGACGCGCCGCAGTTTCCGATCCGGCATTTCCGCAGCAGCGTGCGCTCCTGCCTGCCCCGGGCCCTCAGCGTTCTGTCCGGCCGCTCCCTGGTCGTTCTGCTGCGGTTTTCCGCATACCGGGACTATGCGGAGCTGGACCTGAGCGGGGTGGAGCATTATCTGAAGGGCTACGAGGCCCACGGCTGCCTGAGCACGCCCTTTTCCGGCCTGGGGGCGTTTCGCGGAGCCTATGAGAGCGCGGACAGGGTGCTCTCCCGGCCGGAGTATTTTGAAAGGGCGGCCGGCCCGGTCCTGCGGTGCGAGGATTTTGCCCTGCACACCCTGCTGGAGGCGTCCGCGGCGCAGACCGATCTGCGCGCCCTCTGCCACCCGGCGGTGCTCTTCCTGGAGCGCTGCGACAGGGAGAACGGCAGCTGCTATGTGGACACGCTCTACTGCCTGCTCACCTGCCGGACGCGGCAGGATGCCCAGGCGGCGCTCTATATCCACCGCAACACGCTGGCCTACCGGGTGGAGAAGCTGGAGAGCCTGATCCCCATCCCGTGGGACGATCCGGACACCCTGTTCAGCATGGCGCTGTCCTGCCGGATTCTCCGGACGCTCGCCGGGTAGCGGATCGCCGCGAAGCGGTACAAAAAGACAAAACAGGTCCGCCGCAGAGATCGCTCTTCTGCGGCGGACCCGTTTGCTGTTTTCACTGCGGCATGGAGGCGGGCTGGATAAATTCGATCAGGATCCCGTCCGGGTCCCGGACAAAGCCCATGGGCTTGCCCTTGATGACCTGCTCAAACACCACGTCGGCGCCCTTCCGGCGCAGCTCGGCCAGCAGGCCGGGGACGTCCGGACAGGCAAAGCAGAGGTGCTTGGTGCCCTGGGTGCGGATGTCCTCGTTGGGCTCCCGCCGCTGCGGCGGCAGGGGCAGAGTGCTGTGGTGCCGGAAGAGCTCCAGCTCGAAGCTGCCGCTGCGCAGAAAGACCACCCGGCTGTCCAGGGCGGGCATCTCGCAGTCGGACACCGGGACGAAGCCCAGCATCTCCCCGTACCAGCGGATGGAGCGCTCCATGTCTGACACGCTGAGCCCCACATGCAGCGCTCGCAGGGCGGAGAGCTCCGCCGCCATCTCAGGCATCCCTGAGCGCGGCGCCGCTCAGCTCCCGGGCGTACTCCATGCAGGCCTGGCGGCTGCGCAGGCCCAGAATGGCCCGGGCCTCGTCGGGGGTGGCCGCCTTTTTGTTGTTCAGCTCGATGATCTGGCGGGTGCGCTCCACAAACTGTACGTTGGAGCTGGCTACATGGCCGGCGGAGAGGTAGATGTTATCCTCCATGCCCACCCGCACGTGGCCGCCCAGGGCCAGAGAGGCCATGAGGATGGGCAGGTGGCTCTTGCCGACGCCGAAGGCGCTCCAGGTGGAGCCGGCGGGCAGAAGGTTCTTCATGTAGACCAGATTCTCCACCGTGGCGGCCATGCCGTTTTCCATGCCCAGCACGATCTGGAAGTGGGGCGGGGTCTTGATGTAGCCCTGCTTGATCAGGCGCAGGGCGGTGTACACCATGCCGCTGTCCATGACCTCGATCTCGGGGCGGATGCCCAGCTCCTGGGTGCGGTCGCCCAGGCTCTCCAGAAAGGCGATGCTGTTGTGAAAGACAAAGTCGCCCGCCACGTTCATGGACCCCGCGTCCATGGTGGCCATCTCAGGGATCAGATCCAGGGGGAGGATGCGCTCGGCGGTGGGAACGCCGAAGCCGCCCGCCGTGGTCATGTTGATGACAATGTCGCACTTCTCCCGGATCAGGGCGACGGCCTCGCGGAATTTCTCGTATTCCATGCTCGCCTGCCCCTCGTCGTTGCGGACATGCAGGTGCACCACGGAGGCGCCGGCCTGCCAGCAGGCATAGGTCTCCTCGGCGATCTCCTGCGGGGTGACCGGGAGGTTCGGGCATTTGGACACCGGCGTGGAGGAGCCGGTGGGGGCCACGGTCAGAATGACCCGGTTGCTCAAATCGCTCATGTTATGTTTCATCCTTTCGCGTCCGCGGCGCAAACTCCACGGGACGTTTATTTGCTGTGCTTGCGCCGGAGGGCGCGCAGCAGGCAGAACAGCAGCAGGGCGGTGAGGCCGTCCCCCACCAGCAGGGCGGGGATGGAATTCAGTACAGGCAGCATGGCCCCCTCTATGATCCACAGCCAGCCGCACAGCAGCTCCGCGCCGCCCACATCGGCGGTGTAGGCGGCGGCATCCCGCATCAGGGCGGCCGCATTGCCGGTGAGGGCGGAGGGATCGCGTCTGCGCTTCAGCTCCCGCCCGCGGGCGGCGGCCATCGCGCCGAGGATCACATTGATCATCAAAAGGGCCAGCTGCTTGCCTTCCATGGTCCGCGCTCCTTTGCAGTCTGCCCGGCCGGGCAGGGATTTAGTCTGCCATCCGGGCCACAGGGGTCCGGATGAGAATGGGGGCCGCCGTTTTGGCCTGCACCTCTTCGGCGGTGACGCCGTCGGCCAGCGCCCGCAGGACAAAGCCGTCGGGCGTGACATCGAGAATGGCCAGCTCCGTGACCACGGTGTTGACCTGCCCCTGGCAGGTCAGCGGCAGGGTGCAGCGCTCCAGCAGCTTGGGCTTTCCGTCCCGGGTGCAGTGCTCCATGGCCACGATGACCCGTTTGGCCCCGGTGCACAGATCCATGGCGCCGCCCATGCCCTTCAGAGCCTGACCGGGGACCTCCCAGTTGGCCATATCCCCGTTCTGCGCGACCTCCATGGCGCCCAGAACGGTCACATCCAGGTGGCCGCCGCGGATCATGGTAAAGGACATGGCGCTGTCAAAGCAGACCCCATCGTAGAGCAGGGTGGAGGGGCGGGTGTCCGGGGCGATGAGGGTGTAATCCTCCTTGCCCGGCTCGGCCAGGGGGCCGCCGCCGATGGTGCCGCACTCGGTCTGAATCATCATTCCGGAGTCCACGCCGATGTAGTTGGCCGCGTGGGAGGGGATCCCCGCGCCCAGATTGACCAGGTCGCCGGGATGCAGGAGGGTCACCACATTGCGCGCGATGAACTCGCGCATGGCATTCTTATCGCTCAAAGAACTGCCCTCCCTTCGGGATGGGTACGATCATGTCCACAAAGATGCCGGGGATCATGACCTCGTTGTCGGCCATCCGGCCCACCTCGACGATCTCCTCCTCGGGCACCTCCACGATGACCACATCGGCGGCCATGGGCATGACGGTGTTGTAGTTGCGGCTGGTGTGGCGGAACATCAGGTTGCCCATTTTGTCCGCCTTCTCCGCCCGCAGGATGGCCACCTCCGCCCGGATGGGCAGCTCCAGCAGGTAGTCCTTCCCGTTGAGATGGAGAATCTGCTTGCCCTCGGCCACGGGAGTGCCGATGCCGGTGGGAGTGAGCACGCCGCCCAGTCCGGCGCCGCCGGCGCGGATGCGCTCCACAAAGGTCCCCTGGGGCACCGCCTCCACCCGCAGGGTCCCCTCCGCCTTCTGGCGGCCCACCTCCGGATTGTTGGCGGCGTGGGTGAGGGTCAGGCTGCGGATGCGGTGGTCGCGCAGCAGCCCGGCAAAGCCCAGCTGAAAGGGCTTGTCCGGGGGAGCCACGCCGGAGGTGATGATGTCCAGGTCCGTGCAGCCGCTGGCGTAGAGCCATTCGTACAGCTGCGTGGGATACCCGGCGGAGCCGAAGCCGCCGGAGAGCAGGGTCATGCCGCTGTGAAAGCGCTCCAGCACCTGCTCCCGGGTGGCCAGCTTGTTGTGAGAAAGCTTGCTCATAGACGCCCCTTCTCAGCGGTAGGGGCTGAACACATCCCGGTTGATCGCCTTGAAGGCGTTGGCGATCATGCCGCTGTCGCTGGAATAGGCGATATAGGTGCAGCCCAGGTCGATGTACTTTTTCACGGCTTCGGGGTTGCCGCACAGCATACCCATGGCCTTGCCGCCGGCCAGGCCGCGGCGGATCACGTCTTCGATGACGGCCACCACCTCGGGGTCATTGAGCTTGCCGGGCTTGCCCATGGACATGCTCAGATCGCCGGGGCCGATGAACAGCACGTCGATCTGCGGGATTCTGCACAGCTCTTCAACGGCGTTGGCCATGGCCATGGACTCCACCTGCACCACGCAGAGGGAGCTCTCCTTCTTCGTCTCCAGATAGCTCTTCTCGCCGGTCCAGCAGCCGTACTGGCCCGCCCGCAGGGCGGGGTTGGGGCTGCGGGTGCCGCCGGGGAAGAACACGGTCTCCTGGGCGCAGGCGGCGGCGTTCTCCACGGAGGTGATGCTGGGGATCTGGATGCCGGTGGAGCCGCTCTCCAGGCCGTGGTGCACCTGCCAGGGCTCGGGGCAGGCAACCCGGGGGATGGAGGCGATGTCTGCCAGCTGGCAGGCGCGGATCATGTTCTCCAGCTCGCCGTAGCTGTAGCTGGAGTGCTCGCAGTCCAGAATGGCAAAGTCGAACCCGGCCCAGCCCAGCATTTCCACCAGATTGGGGCAGTTATTCTTCACAAAGGTGCCGAAGACCGGCTTGCCGGCCTGGATGCGGGCCTTCAGGGAATCGGCGCGGCTCATTACTTGCTCTCCTCGGTCACGATCTCATCGGTAATGGCCTTGTCCCAGTTCTTGTGGCCGCGGTCGCAGATGCGCTTGCTCTGCACGCGGTCGGTGCGCTTGGGGGTAAAGATGTCGAAGTCCACCACGAACATATTGCCCTTGGCCTCCAGATAGTGCTCGGCGTTGGGGGGCACCACCATGAAGCAGCCGGCGTCCATGGCATAGGGCACGCCGTCCACCCAGAAGTCGCACTCGCCCTGGGGGATGAAGATGATCTGCTCATAGTCGTGGCGGTGGGGACCCACGTCATGGGGCTGGCGGATCTCACAGTACTGAAGGGTCACGTTGGGGGAGATCTGGATGAACTGGATGCGGCCGTTCTGCTTGCCGCAGGCAAACTCGTGCTCCTTGATGTCGTACATCATCGGCTTCTGAGGCTCATAGTTCTTCTCGTCCATGATAAAAGACTCCTTTTCTGTATTGTTGTCGGGCAAGGGCTCACTCCGCGCTCATCAGGTAGGCGGGGATGGTCTTGGTCATGCGGTCCAGCACGTCGGTGCCGTAGCCCAGCTGGTCGTGGATCAGGTTCAGGAACTTGAACATGCCCTCCACCGGCTCGGGGGAGATGGACTGGCCGAAGTCGGTGGTGATGAAGCACTGCTCCATGTCCACGCCGGCGGCCTCGTACTGGTTGAACAGGGCGATGGGGCTGAATTTGTTGTCGTTGTCAAACACCACGGCGCCGAACTCGCAGGCGGTCATCTCGATCCACGCGCCCCACTTGGACCAGCGGGCCACCACGTCGTGGGGGGCCATGATGGTGAAGTTGGGATGATTGACCACGATGCGCTTCACGCCCAGCTCCAGGGCGGTGGGGATCAGCGCGTCGATCTCCTGCCAGGACACATGGCCGGTGCACAGCACCAGGTCCTGCTTCTCCGCGATGTATTTCAGAATCTCCACGCACTCGGGAATGATCTTCCCGTCGCCGTCCAGCAGGTAGATGGGCTTTTCCAGATCGGTGGTGGTCATGTTGCCGGAGCCCAGGAACTTGCGGCCCTTGTGATCCTCAATGTGGAGCAGGGAGGACACGGTGGGCATATACACCACGCGGGTGCCCATGTTGTAGGCCACGTCCAGCGCCAGAACGTTCAGGCCGCCCACGCAGTTGTTCAGAACGATGGAGCTGTAGCAGCGGCAGGAGCCGTCGCCGATGTTGTGCTCCACGATATTGCAGCCGTGGGCGGAGGGGGCGTAGTGGTCCTTGACCAGGTAGCCCTTATAGCCGGCGGCCTGGGCGTTCTTCATCATCTCGCCGGCGTCCAGCAGGCGCTTGGCCACGGAGGGGCCGGTATGGATGTGCAGGTCGTAAACGCCGTTCAGAATAGAACGATCCAACATAAAAATCACTCCTTGTTACTACGCTGTGTTTACCATCGATTGACAAGGGCAAACACGCCTGACAGCGTGTCTTTTCGGCGCTTTTTGCCCCGTTCGCCTTGGTGGGCGTCAGCCCACCGGCGGCTCAAAAATCAAAAATCACTCGAACATCCATCGCTGTCAGGTGCAGGCAGTTTTGCCGGAGCAGAAATGTGTCCGGACAAGGAAAGACCCGCAGGGAATACTTTGCCGTATTGCCAAGGGCCTTGACAAAGTACGGGCGCATTTCTGCCCGTCAAAACCATGTCTGCCCTTGTCTATCGATGGTATCATAACGATTTTTACAAGGGAGCCTGCGGGCGCCCTGTTCTGGAGGGATATTGATATGCCGAGACCTTTGGTGGCCATCGTAGGAAGGCCGAATGTGGGCAAGTCGATGCTGTTCAACAAGCTCACGGGAAAGCGCCTTTCCATCGTGGAGGATACGCCGGGCGTCACCCGTGACCGGCTCTATGCTCAGGCGGAGTGGCGCAGCCGCACCTTTGACCTGGTGGATACCGGCGGAATCGAGCCGGGGACAGACGATCAGATTCTGGCCTTTATGCGAGAGCAGGCAGAGATCGCCATCGCTGCGGCTGATGTGATCATTTTTGTGTGCGATATCCGCACGGGCATGACGGCGGCCGACCAGGAGGTGGCCGGGATGCTCCAGCGCTCCCGCAAGCCGGTGGTGCTGGCGATCAACAAGATGGACTCCACCGGGCACACCGACCCGGACATCTACGAGTTCTATAACCTTGGCCTTGGCGACCCCTATCCCATTTCCGCCGTTCATGGCCATGGGACCGGGGATCTGCTGGACGCCTGCTTTGCCTACTTCCCTCCGGAGACGGAGGAAGAGGAGGACGATGAGGTGGTCAAGGTGGCCATCATTGGCAAGCCCAATGTGGGCAAGTCCTCTCTGACGAACCGGCTGCTGGGGGAGGAGCGGGTGATCGTGTCCGACGTGGCGGGCACGACCCGGGATGCGGTGGACAGCTATCTGGAGAATGAGACGGGCAAGTACCTGATCATCGACACCGCAGGAATGCGCAAAAAGTCCAAGGTGGACGACCGGGTGGAGAAGTTCTCCGTGCTCCGGGCGGCCATGGCCATAGAGCGCAGCGATGTGTGTCTCATTCTCATCGACGCCAACGAGGGGGTCACCGAGCAGGACACTAAGGTGGCCGGAATGGCCCATGAGGCGGGGAAGGCCTGCATCATCGCAGTGAACAAGTGGGACGCAGTGGAGAAGGACGACAAGACCATGAAGCGCATGGAAGAGGAGGTCCGCAGGGATCTGTCCTACATGACCTACGCCCCGGTCATCTTCATTTCGGCCCTCACCGGACAGCGGGTGAACAGGCTTTTTGCCCTTATCCAGGCGGTGGTCAACCAGGCGGCGCTGCGTATCCCAACCGGGGTGCTCAACCAGGTGCTGGCGGATGCCCAGGCCAGGGTCCAGCCGCCCACGGACAAGGGACGCCGGCTGAAGATCTACTATATGACGCAGATCGGTGTGAAGCCGCCCCACTTCGTCATCTTCTGCAACGATGCCAAGCTGTTTCATTTTTCCTATCAGCGGTATCTGGAAAATCAGATCCGCAGCACCTTCGCCCTGACGGGCACGCCTGTGCGCATCACCATCCGCCAGAAGGGCGACAAGGAGGAGTAAGACCATGCTGTATACTTTGCTCAGCCCGCTGATGGCAGGGGAGAGCGTGACGTCGGGCTGGCTGGCTCTGGCCCTGGCGGGAATCGCCGTGGTGGGCTATTTTCTCGGCTGCTGCAACGGCGCGGTGATGATCTCCCGGGGCATTCTGAAGGATGATATCCGCGCCCATGGCAGCGGAAACGGGGGCCTGACCAACTTCTGCCGGATCCACGGTGGGGCGCTGTCCCTGCTGGTCATTTTCATCGACGTGGCCAAGGCGGTGATCTCTGTGCTGCTGGCGGCTTTCATCTTTCGCTACCTTGCGCCGGACCTGACCCTGTTCGGAAAGTACTGGGGTGGGATGTTCTGCATGCTGGGGCATATGTTCCCCTGCATGTATGGCTTTCGCGGCGGAAAGGGCGTGCTCTCCGGCGGTACCATCGCGATTTTGATAGACTGGCGGCTGGCCCTCCTGGTCTGGGGCGCCTTTCTGATCCTGGCGGTGGCCACCCGATATGTGTCCCTGGGTTCCTGTGCGGCGGGGCTGCTGTTTCCCATCGGAAGCTGGATCCTGTACCGGTCCCTGCCGGTCACGGTGCTGGCTGCCGTTATGGGAGGACTTATCATTCTCAAACACCGGGGAAATATTGCCCGACTGATCAAGGGACAGGAATCCAAGTTCACCTTTAAGAAGGGAAAGGCCGCGCCCCCGGATTCTGCGGCGGCGCAGGCGCAGGAGGCAAAAGCGGACGCGGCAGCAGAGCCTGAGCCCCCCGCCGCAGAGGGGAGCCCCGCCGCTGAGGAGGCCGGCCATTCTGGGGAGGATGGAGAAGTATGAAAACAGCGGTGATCGGAAGCGGCGCCTGGGGCACGGCTCTGGCGATGGTGCTGCTGGAGAACGGGCACGAGGTGTCCCTCTGGAGCTATACCGAGCGGGAGCGGGCGGAGATTCTGGCCCGCGGAGAGAACCCCATGCTGCGGGGCGTCCCTATTCCGGAGAGGATGGAGCTGACATGCGAGCTTGCATGCGTGAAGGGCTGCGCCCTGGTGGTGCTGGCCACGCCGTCCTTCGCGGTGCGCGCCACCGCCCGCCGCCTGCGGTCGGAGCTGGACCCGGGGACGCCCGTGGTCCTGGTGTCCAAGGGCATTGAAAAGGACACCGCACTTTTGCTGCACCAGGTGGTGGAACAGGAGCTGGGCGAGGGATGGCCGGTGGTAGTGCTCTCCGGACCGTCCCACGCGGAAGAGGTCGGCCGGAATGTGCCCACCGCAGTGGTGGTGGCCTCCGCGAGCCGGGCTGCCGCAGAGCTGGCGCAGGACCTGTTTATGAACGAACGCCTGCGCATCTATACCTCGCCGGACATTGTCGGCGTGGAGATCGGCGCAGCGCTGAAAAATGTGATCGCCCTGTGCGCAGGCTGCTGCGACGGAATGGAGCTGGGGGACAACACCAAGGCAATGCTCATGACCCGCGGCCTGACGGAGATCGCCCGGCTGGGCGTGGCCCTGGGCGCCCGCAAGGAGACCTTTGCGGGGCTCACCGGGGTGGGGGACCTGATCGTGACCTGCTGCTCCATGCACTCCCGCAATCGCCGGGCGGGCATTCTGCTGGGACAGGGCCGTACCATCCAACAGGCCATGGACGAACTGAACGGCGCAGTGGTGGAGGGGTACTATGCCGCAGCCAGCGCCATGGAACTGGCGGAGCGCACCGGAGTGGAGATGCCCATTACCGCGGGGGCCTATCGGGTCCTCTACGAGGGAGAGGATCCCCGCAGGGTGCTCAAAGAGCTCATGAGCCGTGAGCGAAAGGGCGAGCTGGAGAGCGAGACCTCCTGGATCTGAACGCTCCGGGAGGGAGGCAGCCTCCGGCAGAC
>CAKUHW010000008.1 GCA_934659415.1 uncultured Oscillospiraceae bacterium | reverse complement strand
GGCGTGGACGTGGCCCCTGAGACCTTCGTCCAGGCCGCCATCGACAACAACGCAGATCTGATCTGCTGCTCCGCGCTGCTCACCACCACCATGCCCGCCATGGCGGAGGTGGTCAAGGCTGTGGAGGCTGCCGGCATCCGCGACAAGGTGAAGATCATGATCGGCGGTGCTCCCGTCACCCAGGAGTACTGCGACTCCATCGGCGCCGACTCCTACACGGAGGACGCCGCTTCCGCCGCCATCGCCGCTGCGGAATTCCTGAAGAACAAGTAAGCGTTTTCCCAAAAGGGCAGGCCGCTCAGCCTGCCCGGTGTAAAATACCATCCGTTCCGTGGTCAGCCCGGGGCCGTCCGGCACCGGACAGACTGAACAAGACAATCGGGTGCAAATCCCGAACGGTACCGCCGCTGTAAGCTGCCGAGGCCGTCCCCATGGCGAAAGCCGGTCACTGGAGAGATCCGGGAAGGCGGGGAGGGCCGCCGGAGCAGATCTCTGCTCTGAGAGGCGCAAGTCAGAAGACCTACGGAAGCGAGACCGCCGTGCTGCGCGCTACAGCGATACGGCGGAGCTGCGGAAAACTATGCAGAGAGGGCCGGCCGCAGATGCTTTGCTGCAGCCGGCCCCGGACATTCCGGAGGAAAAACAAATGCAGAAAAAGAAGACTTTGATTCTTGCCGCGGTGGCGGCGGTAGTGCTCATCGCGGCGCTGGCTGCCGTGTACCTGTGCACCCGCCCCGCCGTCTCCCAGGGGAGCAAGACCGTTGCGGTGGAGGTGGTCCACAAGGACGGGAGCACGAAGACCTTCACCTACCGCACCGACGCGGAATACCTGGGCGAGGTGCTGCTGGACGAGGGGCTGGTAAAGGGCGAGGAGGGCGCTTTCGGCCTGTTTATCACCGAGGTGGACGGCGAGACGGCGGACTTTGCCGCGGACGGCGGCTGGTGGGGACTTTATCAGAACGGAGAGATGACCGCTTCCGGGGCGGACTCCACCCCCGTTGCCGACGGCGACAGCTTTTCCCTTGTCTACTCCGTCGGGTGAGCGCGGGGCCCGGCTCACCGCGGCCGAGATCGCGCTGTTCGGGATGCTGGGAGCCCTGACCTTCGGGGCCAAGGTCGTTATGAGCCCCCTGCCCAATATCGAGCCGGCCTCCCTGATGATCATGCTCTTTGCGGTGACCTTCGGGAGACGGGCGGTGTTCCCCATCTATACCTATGTGGCTCTGGAGCTGCTGGTATACGGCGTCAGTCTGTGGTCCATCCCATACCTCTATATCTGGCTGGCGCTGGCCGGCGCGGCCTGGCTCATGCGGGGCGCTGACCATCCCCTGGCCTGGGCGCTGCTGTCGGGGGTATACGGACTGCTTTTCGGGGCGCTGTGCGCCCCGGTGACCCTCGTGCTCAGCGGCCCGGCCGCGGCACTGACCTGGTGGATCAGCGGCATTCCCTACGATCTGCTCCACTTTGCGGGCAATTTTGTGCTGGCGCTGGTGCTGTTCCGGCCGCTGCGGCGCCTGCTGGGCAGACTGTACGGAGCCATGCGGCAGAGGACCTGAGCCGGGGCGGAAGGCGAAAACAGGATACGGTGGCTTTGCTGACCGGCGGCCGGGAAACGATGATACGTTTCCCGGCCGCACTCTTTGGTCCGCGCCGTCCATGCACCTTATAATATGAATGCGGCATGCAGTGCACAAATGGGGCGGGACCGGCGGACGCCTGCCGCGCTGCGGGCTTGCGGATCTTCGCCGGGCGTGGTATACTGACTGCACTGACCCGAAGGGAGAGCTGAGAAATGAGACGAATCCTTGCCCTTGTCCTTGCGGCGGTACTGTGCCTGTCCGCCGTCCCTGCTCTGGCTGCCGAAAGCGGCGGCGCGGCAGACGCCGAGACCGCGGCGGAGGCGCTGTACGACCTGGGCCTGTTCAAGGGAATCGGCCGCCGGGCGGACGGCGCGCCGGTCTTTGCGCTGGATGCCGCCCCCAACCGGGCGGAGGCCATTACCATGCTGGTGCGGCTGCTGGGTAAGGAGGATGAGGCCAGGGCCGGAAGCTGGACCACGCCCTTTACCGACGTGCCCAACTGGGCTGCGCCCTATGTGGGCTACGCCTACGCCAAGGGCCTGACAAAGGGAATCAGCAGGACCCAGTTCGGCTCGACCCAGGCGGTGACGGATTCCCAGTACCTCACCTTTGTGCTGCGGGCGCTGGGCTATTCCAGCCAGACGGATTTCAGGTGGAATGCCGCCTGGGAGCTGTCGGACAGGCTGGGCTTCACCGCGGGAGAGTATCCGAAGAGCTCCGGCTTCCTCCGGGGGGACCTGGCGGTCATCTCCTATCACGCGCTCTCCGCTGCCTACAAGGGCAGCAGCCAGACGCTGCTGGAGTCCCTGGCCAAGGCGGGAGCCGTCGACCTGAACGATGAAAATAAGCTGCAGTTCTACCGGGTGCTGGCGCAGGCCTCTGCCCGGCACAGGGCTGCGGTCACCGCGCCCATCGACACCGCCGCCCTGAGCCGCTATACCGTCAGCGATTCCACGGCCAATCTGCTCACTGACAGCGAGATCGAAGCCCTGCTGGCACACTCGTCCTACAAGAGCACTGTGACCCGCGCCGAGGCGGAGAGCGATGTGGACCTCTTCTTCCGTGCCCTGCGCAGCGCATACTGCGCCTATTACTATTTCGGCGCGGATAAGTTTGAGACCGCGCAGAAGAACGTGCAGCAGTGGCTCAGACAGTTCAGCACGGTGAAGGTGACCGACCTGGAGAGCAAGATCGCCGGGGAGATGAGCTTTGCCCGGGACGCCCATGCCATCTTCGGCACAGGCATTTCGGAGGCGGACATCCGGTACGAGTATTTCTATGTGGACGGCCTTCGTCTCTACGCGGACGGCGGCAGCTATTATAAGGTGGAAAACGGGGAGCGGTGGTATCTGCAGAAGATCTCCGACAGCCGGGTGTCCGTAGCGCTCACCCTGGCAGAGGACGGGGAGCTGGTCTACGCACCGGTGCTCTTCGTGCCCCTGACGGAGGTGAAAAGCTGTACCCTGACCTATCGGAGCGCATCGGGCAGGACAAAGACGGAGACGGCCGCATGGACCCAGAGCCGCCCCTATTCCGGAACGCTGCTGTACCCGGATGTGAAGAGCTTCCGGGAGAACGGCATTCAGTACATTTCGGTGCGCAGCTTCGTAGGCGATTATGCGGCAGACCTCCAGCGCTTTGCGGCCTCCGGCAAGGAAGCCCGGGAGGCCAAGACCATCATCTTTGACCTGCGGGCGAACCAGGGCGGCGACGACCGCTATGCCAGCAGATGGGTGCAGAATTTCACGGGCAAGGCGCCGAAGTATACCGTGGCCGTCGGCAACCGGCACAGCAGACTGCGCGCGGCGGCCTGGGGCGAGGGCTCCGGCCTGGCGGGGACCTTCACGCAGTTTGAACAGACCGGGACCTTCCTGCCCAACGATATCCCCATCATCGTCCTGGTGGACGACGGCTGTGGCTCCTCCGGCGAGAGCATGCTGAACTTCCTCAAGACGCTGGACAACACCATTGTCATCGGCACCAACTCCGCCGGGTATCAGCTGTGCGGAAACGACATCGCCATGACTCTGCCCAACACGGGCATATACTCCTATTTCGGCGTGAGCCTCACCTTCCCCTATGAGATGGAGAATGTGGACTACAAGGGCTACGAGCCCGATGTGTGGTGCAGCGCCGACACCAGCCTGGACGCGGTGCTGAACATGATGGTGCGCTACAAGCTTACCGACCAGGCGACCGCGGCGGCCATTGCCGGCAAGGCCGCCGTGAAGGATGTGGCTCTGGAGTACAGCGGCAGAAAGGTCAGCCCCGGGCAGACCTTCGGCAGCGGCTCGGGAGAGTATGTGCTCTATCCCACGCTGGACGGGAAGCGGATCACGGACTACACCTATGCCGTGGGCGGCAGCGCCGTGCTGACCCACAGCCGCACCGCCGA
This sequence comes from uncultured Oscillospiraceae bacterium, assembly GCA_934659415.1. Classification (GTDB taxonomy): domain Bacteria; phylum Bacillota; class Clostridia; order Oscillospirales; family Oscillospiraceae; genus Enterenecus. The sequence goes on along the minus strand of CAKUHW010000008.1, from coordinate 8,463 downwards.
CGGCGGGATCAGGGTCAAGGTAGTGGGCGGCGGCCGGGAGAGCATCACGGTCACGGTCCAGGGGACGGACTACCGCTTCTACTGGTACTCCGATGCGGAGCTCACCGTGGGCGAGGTCCCGGACGGCGATCTGACCCTCGGCTTTAAGGGCCTTACCGTCAAGCCCGGGGAGCGGTTCGGCGCCTGGAAATGGCAGTACAGCATCGATGTGATGGTGAACGGTCAGCGGGTGACCGACTTTACCTATACCGTGGAACGGGACGGCATCCTCTACCATCGGATGACCGCCGACGGCGAAATCGCCGTGACCGTGATCGGCAACGGGGAGACGCCCCTCATCGTGCACTGCAGGGGAAAGGACTATCCCTTCATCTGGGTGACGGAGGGTTTTGACGGCGATGTGTGCGTGCCGGAGGATCCGGAGGACGTTACCCTCCGGTGGCTGGAGTATGACATTTACCCCGGCGCGGCTTTCGGTACCTGGGAGGGAAGCTATAAGCTCCGGCCCATGCTGGATGGAAAGGCGGTCACAGACTACACGGTGCGCTGCGAAGATCCGGAGGTCGCCGCGGTGAAAAAGGCGGCGGACGGCACAATGGAGCTCACGGTGGCGGGCGACGGCCTGGCCCGGATCACCGTTACCATCCACGGCAAGGACTATACCTTCTACTGGTATTCCGAAACGCCCGCCTGAGCGCCGCGATTTGACAGAGATATGAAAAGATCTCCCTGCGGAGGGCTCCGCAGGGAGATCTTGCTTTTTGCGCTTAAAGCTTTTCGGTGTCGATGGCCTCGGCCACGGCGGCCATGGGGTTGGGCCGGTACTCCTCTACCCGGCCCTCATCCACCGCCCGGGCCAGATCGGGATCCAGAGGCAGCCGGGCCAGCACCGGCAGGGACAGCTGGGCGCCCAGGGCGTCGATGGTGCTCTCGCCGAAGATGGGGTGCTCCCTGCCGCAGTCCGGGCACTTGTAGTAGCTGTAGTTCTCCACCAGACCCAGCACCGGGATCTCCATCAGTTTCGCCATTTTCACCGCCTTCGCCACGATCATGGACACCAGATCCTGGGGAGAGGTGACGATGATCACGCCGTCCACCGGCAGGCTCTGGAACACCGTCAGGGGCACGTCGCCGGTTCCGGGGGGCATATCCACAAACAGATAGTCCAGGTCGCCCCAGATGACGTCGGTCCAGAACTGCTTCACCGCCCCGGCGATCACCGGGCCGCGCCACACCACGGGGTCGGTCTCCCGCTCGGTGAGCAGGTTCAGGCTCATCAGCTCCACGCCGCCGCGGCTGACGGCAGGGTAGATGCCCAGGTCGCTGCCCTCCGCGTGGCCGTGAACGCCGAAGGCCTTGGGCACGGAGGGACCGGTGATATCCGCGTCCAGCACGCCTACCTTTTTGCCCCGGGCGGCCATGGCGGCGGCCAGGGTGCAGGTGACGGTGGACTTGCCTACGCCGCCCTTGCCGCTGACAACGGCGATCACCTTTTTGATGTGGGACAGCTCGTTGGCGGGCTTTCGCAGATCGGGCTGCTCCTGACCGCAGCTCCCGCTGCAGGTGGAACAGTCATGGGTGCATTCGCTCATGTGATCTCTTCCTTTCATCGGGCATAAACTGACAGAGTCAGTATGCCCCAAAAAATTTTTGAATAATACCTTGACAGGCGAGGTATGTCGTGCTATTATGTGCCCATAAGTTACTTCGACAGGTGAAGTACATCGCAGAAAGGAAGTGAGCAAGTGTCTATTTCATCCGAGCTCCTGCGGGGGCACACAGACACCATCATTCTAACACAACTGCTCAGCGGTGACAACTATGGATATGAGATCAATAAAAATATCCAGCAGATCACCGGCGGAGAGTACGGCCTGAAGGAGGCCACGCTGTATACCGCTTTCAAGCGGCTGGAGCAGGGCGGGCTCATCCGCTCCTACTGGGGAGAGGACGGGCCCGGCGCCCGGCGGCGCTACTATTCCATCACCCCGGAGGGCCGGGACCAGTGGACGAAAAGCCGCGCGGAGTGGGAGCACACCCGTGCCCTGCTGGACGCGCTGATCTCAAAGGAGGACTGAATAACATGGAAGGCATGAAGAATATTTTCAAGACCCTGATCGAGGCCAAGCTGGCCTCCGCTCCGGACAGTCAGGCCAAGACCGATCTGGTAGAGGAGCTGGCCGACAATCTCCACTGCCGCTATGAGGATATGGTGCGCAGCGGCGTCAACCCCGAGGAGGCTCTGGTCCAGGCCATGGACGCCCTGGGCGATGTGGACGAACTGCTGGAGTACCTGAACAACAGCCAGGGGGACGCCGGGGAGGACAGGAAACAGCCCGGCAGCTTTACCGACGACATGGGCGAGATGTTCCGCAACATCGGCGACATGGTGAAGGGCGCCGTGGACCAGGCGAAGACCGCCGTCAGCGAGGTGGACTGGGCCGGTGTGGCCAACTCCGCCGCCGAGGGGACCAAGGAGGCCGGGCGGAAGGTGAAGTCCGGGCTGAAGGACCTGGTGAAGAAGGCCAAGGAGAACGGCGGCAACTGGAAGTGCACCAGCGGCGGCAAGACCATCCATGTCACCGTGAGGGACGACGGCGAAGAGGAGACCGCCGCCGGGCCGGAGGAGAACGCCGGGAATACCGGCGCCGAAGCTGCTGAAAAGAAGGATGAGGGCTGGAAGCTGGGCGTCACCGTGGAGAAGAACCCCGAGGACGGCGGCGAGCCCGACCCCAAGGACCGCGCTTTCTACGGCGTGGGCTACGATCCCGAGAAGGGCGGCCTCTACGGACAGTGGGGCAAGGAGCGCAGCGAGGACAAGGTGCGTGTGGACGGTCCGGTGTCCTCTGTGACCCTGCGGGGCATTGACGTCCAGCTGGCCAAGGGGGATGTGACCGTCTGCATGAACCGGGAGCCGGAGGCCGATGTACTGGTGGGCGGCGAAAATGTTGGCGCCCTGGATATCACCGTCAGCGAGGGCGGCGTGCTGATGGTCCGGCCCGGCCGGTCCTCCAGCTTTTTCGGCGTGGTTTTCGATGACTGCAACGTGGACCTGCAGCTGGAGCTGCCCCGCCGGGACTGGGACTTCCTGCGCCTGAGCACCGTCTCCGGCGATGTGTCGGTGACCGGAGATCATCCCGTGGGCAACCTGACGGTGAAGACCACCAGCGGAGATTTTGACGGGACGCTCCCCGCCTGCGCCTGCCTGGAGTTTACCACCGTCTCCGGCGACATGAACTGGCAGGGCGACGCGGCAGAGGTGCGCTGCAGCGCCGTCAACGGCGATGTGACCGCCTCCGGCGACCTGGGCAAGGTGACCGCCCGGGCGGTCAACGGCGATGTGGAGCTCCGGGGCGCGGTGGATGCCCTCCGGTGCGACACCACCAACGGCGACCTGACCCTGGTCAGCGAGCGCCTGCCCAAGGCCATGGTGGTCAATACCCGGGCGGGGGACTGCAAGCTGGACATTCCGGACGGCGGCAGCTTCCGCGTGAGCTACGAGCTGGCCGGCGGCGATTTCTGCACGGACTTCTTCACCGGCTGCGATTCCAGCCGGGGCTGCCTGACCTACGGAGAGCCGGGCGGCGCGGAGTACAGTTTCCGCAGCGGCAGCGGTGATGTGAGCCTTTATAAGTACTGAGCCGGCGGAGGGAGAGCGGACCATGCGGCATTGCGGAGGGGCCGGGCGGGTGCTGCCCCGGCTGAGCGAGCGGCCGTCCAAGGAGCTGGGACCGGGCTTTGGCGGGGAAGACCTGCTGCGGTGCGGCAGGGATCTTACCCTGCGCCCGGCCGCCATGGGCGGCGAGAATATATACAAAAAGTATTTTTGATGCATGAATAGACAAGGAGGAATTGTTTTGAGGCGACTGTGCAGGACAACGGGCCCGGAGGCCAGAATCTGCGGCGTGTGCAGCGGGATCGCGAGGTACTTCGGCGTGGACCCCACCCTGGTGCGGCTGATCACCCTGCTGCTCATTATTCCCGGCGGAATGTCCGTGTGGATCTACTTCATCGCAGCGCTGATCATGCCCAAGGACTGCGACTGCTGAGCGCGGGGCTGCCTGCGGAACATAGAGACGAGGGACTCTCCGGGTTTGGAGAGTCCCTCGTTTGAGACTGTCAAAAAAGCCTCGCAGAGTTCGCCGCCGCAGCGGCGAATGCTCTAAAGTCCGTTTTCTGCCGCGACATGTGCGTGGCAGAAAACACTTCTCAGGCCGCGAGTGTGCGAAATGTCCGTGACCTGTGGACATTGAGTGCGCGTGGCGGACTGCAACTTACCCGTCAAAAAACGTCCTTAAGTTTTTTGACGGCCTGAGACGAGGGACTCTCCGGGTTTGGAGAGTCCCTCGTTTGCTGTATTCGGACAGTCTCTGAAAGCGGATGCTTTCCGTCAGGTGAGGGGGTGTTTGGCCACGAACTTATCCACGTTCAGGAACAGCATGATGAGGATGGCCAGCACAAACAGCACGCCGGAGACCAGGAAGACCTATTCCGCGCTGGACGTACTGCTGCTGCGCCACAGGGAGAACACGAACCCCTGCGCCCTGCGGTTTTTGCAGGAGGCGGAGGTCTGCCTCTCCGGCCTGACCGTCCGGAAGTGATCCATAGAATAAAAACACCCCTTGGGACGCACGGTGCGGCATCCCAAGGGGTGTTTATCAGTCCGGAAATGGGCGGCAGCGGGAGCTCAGGGGCGCTTGATGCTGAGGTTCAGCAGCAGGCCCACCACGGACAGCGCCAGCAGCAGGATAAAGGGGGCGACAAAGTTGTTGCTGAAGGCGGTGTAGAGGGCGCTGGAGGCGGTGGCCACAAAGGAAGCGCCCATCAGGTTGAAGTTCATTACGCTGACGGTGGTGGAGAAATACTTGGTGCCGTAGAAGGCTGCGGTAAAGGCGGAGGTGAAGCTGGGGCAGGAGCCGTAGGACAGGCCGGTGAGGCACAGACCCACCACGCACAGGGGCAGGGACTGGAGCAGGGCGGCCACCAGGGTGATGCCGGCGGCGGCAATGGTCACGATATTGGCGGCCAGCATGGTGGTGCGGCGGCCCAGGGCATCGAACACGGCGCCGGTGAGGATGCGGCCCAGACCGTTGCACACGGACAAAACGCCCACCAGCGTGGTGGCCAGGGCGGCGGAGGCACCCACGGACATGGTGAGGTCGCGGGCGAAGCTGATCACCGCACTGCCCACGGCGGCCAGGAAGGCGATGCACACAAAGGCGCGCCAGAAGGTGAAGCGGCGGACCATTTCGCCGGTGGTGAAGTCCCGGGGCTCAAAGAGCTCCTTGCCGGCGGCCTTGGCCGCCTTGGGCTGGGGCAGTACCACGTCCGCGCCGGGCAGACGGATGATGAGGCCGGCGGCGACCACCACCACGCCCAGGGCGATGCCCAGAATCAGAAAGGTGGTGCGCCAGCCCACGGAGCTGATGAGGCTGCTGGACACATTGCCCAGGATCAGGGTGCTGGCGCCGAAGCCCATCATCAGGCAGCCGGAGCAGAAGCCCTTCTTGTCGGGGAACCAGGCGCTCACCGTGGACACCGTGACCACATAGGCCATGCCGATGCCCAGACCGGCCAGCACGCCGTAGGTGAAGTAGAGGGGGGTGACGGAGGCGCCGGACAGCCGGGAGGTCAGCAGGAAGCCCAGAAAGGCCAGCACGCCGCCCAGGGGCACTGTGACGCGGGAGCCCAGCTTCTTGGTGAGCAGGCCGCCGATAAAGCCGCCGATGCAGAAGAAGCACATAGTCAGCGTAAAGTTCAGCGCCAGGTTGGAGGGCGTCCAGCCGAACTCTTCGGCCAGGGGGGCCTTCAGAATGGACCAGGCATAGATGACGCCGGCGAACAGCATGGCGACAACGCCGGCCACCAGGTAGGGCCAGCGGGTGGGTTTGCGCAGCGAAGCATTTTCCATTACTCAGATGTTCCTCTTTTCTACAGTGATTTGCACATATCTCCAGGATATCTGTAAGGGGTAGTATAGCATGGCCCTTCGGGAGTGTCCAGAGGGATTTTGAAACATTCGTTGTCAATTAAATAACGATTTTGCCCAAATGGGTGAAAAATCAACACAGGAGGGCCATGTGTCTTGTTTTCGGCGGTCAGCGGCGGGAGGGAGAATGGAATTAGCACTCATAGCGAGAGAGTGCTAATTGTTTACACCCAGTTCATGATTTTTCCCCGGCGGGGAGTATACTATGCTCAGAAAGCAAGGAACGGCCCATGCGGCCGGGAGGAGTGAACGATATGAACATGAACAAACTGACCCAGAAATCTCTGGAGGCCATCCAGTCTGCCCAGGCGCTGGCCGCCGAACATGGCAACCAGCAGATCGAGCAGGCCCACCTGCTGCTGGCGCTGACGGAGCAGGAGGGCGGCTTTGTGCCCCAGCTGCTCACCAACATGGGCGTGACGCTGGAGTCCTTTGAGGCGGCGGTCCGGGACCAGGTGGAGCGGCTGCCCAAGGTGTCCGGCGGCGGCCGGGAGGCGGACAAGGTCTATGTCTCCCAGGGAGTGGACAAGGCTCTGAACGGGGCGGAGTCCACGGCTGCAAACATGAAGGATGAATATATCTCCGTGGAGCACCTGCTGCTGGCCCTGATCGACACTGCCGAGGGCGGCGTGCGCGATCTGCTGCGCACCTACCGGGTGGACCGGGAGCGGGTCATGCAGGCGCTGGCGGCCCTGCGGGGCAACCAGCGGGTGACCAGCGACAACCCGGAGGAGACCTACGAGGCCCTGAAGAAGTACGGTACCGATCTGGTAGAGCGGGCGCGGCAGAACAAGCTGGACCCGGTCATCGGCCGGGACGATGAGATCCGCAACGTCATCCGTATCCTGAGCCGCAAGAGCAAGAACAACCCTGTGCTCATCGGCGAGCCCGGCGTGGGCAAGACCGCCATCGCCGAGGGGCTGGCCCAGCGGATCGTGAAGGGAGACGTGCCTGCGGGGCTGAAGGACAAGACCATCTTCTCCCTGGACATGGGCGCGCTGATCGCCGGCGCCAAGTACCGGGGCGAATTTGAGGAGCGCCTGAAGGCGGTCCTCAACGAGGTGAAAAAGAGCGAGGGCAGGATCATCCTGTTCATCGACGAGCTGCACACCATCGTGGGGGCGGGCAAGACCGAGGGCTCCATGGACGCGGGCAACCTGCTCAAGCCCATGCTGGCCCGGGGCGAGCTGCACTGCATCGGCGCCACCACGCTGAACGAATACCGCCAGTATATCGAGAAGGACGCCGCTCTGGAGCGGCGCTTCCAGCCCGTTATGGTGGAGGAGCCCTCCGTGGAGGACGCTGTGGCCATTCTCCGCGGCCTGAAGGAGCGCTATGAGGTGTTCCACGGCGTGAAGATCACCGACGGCGCCATCGTGGCCGCCGCCACCCTGTCCGACCGGTATATCACCGACCGGTTCCTGCCGGACAAGGCCATCGACCTGATCGACGAGGCCTGCGCCCTTATCCGCACGGAGATGGACTCCATGCCCACCGAGCTGGATGTGATCTCCCGCAGGATCATCCAGTGCGAGATCGAGGAGGCCGCGCTGAAGAAGGAGGACGACGAGCTGTCCAAATCCCGCCTGACGGATATCCAGAAGGAGCTGGCCGAGCTGCGGGATGAGTTCAACGCAGGCAAGGCCAGGTGGGAGAACGAGAAAAACGCCATCGGCAAGGTGCAGCAGCTGCGCTCCGACTTGGAGCAGGCCAACGCCCAGCTGGAGAAGGCCCAGCGGGAGTACGACCTGGAGAAGGCGGCCCAGCTGCAGTACGGCACGATCCCCTCGCTGAAGAAGCAGCTGGAGGAGCAGGAGGCCCTGGCCAATCAGTCCAAGGAGGACCACCTCCTGCGGGATAAGGTCACCGAGGAGGAGATTGCCCGGATCGTGGAGCGCTGGACCGGCATCCCCGTGGCCAAGCTCATGGAGGGCGAGCGGGAGAAGCTGCTCCACCTGGAGGATATCCTGCACCAGCGGGTCATCGGCCAGGACGAGGCGGTGCGCCTGGTGTCCGAGGCCATTCTGCGCAGCCGCGCCGGGATCGCAGACCCCAACCGGCCCATCGGCTCCTTCCTGTTCCTGGGACCCACCGGCGTGGGCAAGACGGAGCTGGCCAAGGCGCTCAGCGAAGCCCTGTTCGACAGTGAGAAGAACATGGTGCGCATCGACATGAGCGAATATATGGAGAAGTTCTCCGTCTCCCGCCTGATCGGGGCGCCTCCCGGATATGTGGGCTATGAGGAGGGCGGCCAGCTCACCGAGGCCGTCCGCCGTCACCCCTACTCCGTGGTGCTGTTTGACGAGGTGGAAAAGGCCCATCCCGATGTGTTCAATGTGCTGCTTCAGGTGCTGGACGACGGCCGCATCACCGACAGCCAGGGCCGCACGGTGGACTTCAAGAATACCGTCATCATCCTGACCTCCAACCTGGGCAGCCAGTTCCTGCTGGACGGCATTGGCCCGGACGGGGAG
>CAKUHW010000007.1 GCA_934659415.1 uncultured Oscillospiraceae bacterium | reverse complement strand
CCATGGCGGTGAGCACCTCGTACCCGTCCCGCTTCAGGTTGAAGGCCAGGATATCCACGAGGTTCTTTTCATCCTCCACCACAAGGATCCGCTTAGCCATGACGTTCTCCCTCCATCAGCAGGCGGGCGCGCAGCAGCGCGGCCACCGTTTTGCAGTCCTGCAGCTGTCCGTCCGCGGCCATGGCCACGGCCCGGTCCATAGGCAGGACCACCTGCTCCAGAAATTCGTCCTCGTCCGGATGGACGGTGCCGAAGGTGAGCTCCCGGGCCAGGTAGACGTGCTGCAGCTCGTCGCAGAAGCCGGGGGTGGGCAGCAGTTCGCCCATGGGCAGCCACTGTCCGGCCCGGGCGCCGATCTCCTCCTCCAGCTCCCGCATGGCAGCGGGGAAGGGCTCTTCTCCCGGCTCCAGCTTGCCGGCGGGCACCTCCAGCAGCGCCCGGCCGCAGGGGTAGCGGAACTGGCGCACCAGGTGGACGTTCCCCTCCCCGTCCACCGGTACGATCACCACCGCGCCGGGGTGGCGCACCACCTCCCGCACGGCCTGTGCTCCGTTGGGCAGGCGCACCGTGTCCAGGTCCACCTTCAGCAGCCGTCCGTCAAACACCCGGCTGCCTGCCAGCCTTGTCTCCTCCAGCTCCATGCTCGCTCCTCCTGCTCCGTATCCGCCCGCGCCCTCCGGCGGGGCAGGACTCTTACCCCTTATTATACCATACCTGTTCCGGAATAGGAAGAGGCCGGGGCGGCGTTTTTTGCTGCCCCGGCGGAGACTGCCCGGCTGCTTTGCGGGCCGTTCATTTTCCATCGATCACGGCGCGGATCTCCCCCTCGGTGCGCTCCAGTTCCTGCTCCAGCTCGGGGGCGCTGACCCGTATGGCCCCATGGCCCAGAATAATCAGCTGCTCCAGCCCGTCGGAGGTGGCCACCCGGACCCGGCAGTCCTTCCGTTTCAGGTCATAGGAGGTCCGCTCGATATACATGTCGGCGGTCTCCGCCTCCCTGGTGTAGACCACCCAGAGATCTCCGTACCGCTCGGTGCTGCCCTGGCCGCCGGGGACGCGGTAGGCGTCGAACACCACGATGACCTTGCACCGCCGCCATCCCTGATAGTTGCGCAGCCGGTGCACCAGCCGCTGGCGCGCCCCCTCCAGATCCACCGCCGCCAGGGCGCGCAGCTCGCTCCAGGCGTGGATGATGTTATAGCCGTCCACCAGCAGAAATTCCTCCCGGGCCGGGACCTTCAGCCCCTTCCAGGGCTTCAGCTCTGTCCGTGCCGCCGGGCGGGCGGACTGAAAGGCTCTGGGGCGGACGGGGCCGTAGGTCCGCTCGAAGATGGCCTCCAGCTCCTTGTCCAGGGCAGCCTGTCCCTCGTAGCTGAGGGCGGAATGCCGGGGAACGCACTCCTCCGGGGCGGCCTCCCCCTCCGGCCGACGGCCGCTGTCCAGGTGCATCCGGGCGGGGGCCTCCTGCCAGGGGACGGTCTCGCTGCCGCCGTGGACGCAGAACACGGAGGAGGAGGGATTGTCCGTGTCCCGGTCGGGGTCATATCCGCACACGGCGATGACGGCGCCGGCATCGGCGCAGGGACGATAGCCGTCCACCGTGCAGCTGAGCCTGCCCCGGCCGCCGGTGTAGGCCGCTACCTGGGCGGCATAGTCTCCCACGGCCGCCGCCGGGACAAAGCCGGTGAGCAGGGCGTTCTCCCCCGCGGCCTCCGGTGGAGCGAGCTGCGCGCCCATGCGCTGCAGGTCGGTCATGGCCCGGCCCACACACTGGGCCGGAAGCTCCAGGCGCAGGGCGTACCAGGGCTCCAGCAGGACGCTCTCCGCCGCCATCAGCCCCTGACGCACCGCCCGCCAGGTGGCCTGGCGGAAGTCTCCGCCCTCGGTGTGCTTCAGGTGGGCCCTGCCGGTGAGCAGAGTGATTCTCAGATCGGTGACAGGCGCGCCGGTGAGCACCCCCGGATGCTGCTTTTCCGCCAGATGGGTGAGGATCAGCCGCTGCCAGCTGCGCTCCAGCACATCCTCGGGGCAGGCGGTGGCCAGCTCTACGCCGCTGCCCCGCTCCAGGGGCTCCAGCAGAAGGTGGACCTCGGCATAGTGCCGCAGGGGCTCAAAGTGGCCCACGCCGATCACCGGGGCGGCGATGGTCTCCAGATAGACGATGCGCCCCGGCCCGAAGGTCACCGCCAGGCCGAAGCGTTCGGCCAGTACCCGCCGGAGCACCTGGGCCTGCACCTCTCCCATCAGACTTACCCGCACCTCGCCGGACCGGCTGTCCCACTCCACCCGCAGCTGCGGGTCCTCCTCCTCCAGAAGGCGCAGGGCGGAGAGAAAGGTGTGATCATCGCAGCCGTCGGGCGGGAGCACCCGGTAGGTCAGCACGGGCTCCAGCTCGGGGCCGGACCAGCTCTCCTCCACCCCCAGTCCCTGCCCGGCCCGGGTCCGGGTGAGCCCCGCGGCGGCGCACACCGTGCCCGCGGAGACCTTGTCCGGGGCGGTATATTTTGCCCCGGAATACAGCCGCAGCTGGGTGACCTTCTCCTCCCAGCCGGGGCCGCGCACGACATCCCGGGCGCGCAGCACGCCGCCGGTGATCTTCATCCAGGTGAGCCGCTCTCCCCGCTCGTCCCGGCTGATCTTGAATACCCGCGCGCCGAACCGCTCACCCCAGTCCGGCTCCAGGGCGTACCGCTCCAGGGTCTCCAGCAGCTCGTCCACCCCTTCCAGGCGCAGGGCGGAGCCGAACAGGCAGGGGAAGAGCCGCCGCTGGGCGATCAGGGCCGCCAGGTCGCCGGTGTCCGGCGGACAGCCCTCGCCGAGATAGCGCTCCAGCAGACTCTCGTCGCACAGCGCCGCCTGCTCCGCCGCGGCGGGGTCGGTGAGATCGATGCAGTTCTCGCTGAGACGGCGGCGCAGCGTCTCCAGCAGTCCGGCCCGGTCTGCCCCGGGCTGGTCCATTTTGTTGACAAAGAGCAGCGTGGGCACCCGGTGGTGGGCCAGCAGCTTCCAGAGGGTCTCCGTATGGCCCTGTACGCCGTCGGCGGCGCTCACCAGCAGCACGGCGTAGTCCAGCACCTGCAGCGCCCGCTCGGTCTCGGCGGAAAAATCCGTGTGGCCGGGGGTGTCCAGCAGGGTGAGCTCCAGCTCGCCCCGGTGCAGGATCGCCTGCTTGGAAAAGATGGTGATGCCCCGCTCCTTCTCCAGCGCCTCCGTGTCCAGGAAGGCGTCCGCGTGGTCCACCCGTCCCAGCCGCCGGATGGCGCCGGAGCGGTAGAGCAGGGCTTCGGTGAGGGTGGTCTTTCCGGCGTCCACATGGGCCAGGATCCCGATACAGATGCGTTTCATAGGCGGCTTCCTTTCCAGAGGGTGTCTGCGGAAATTATACGCCCGGCGGCCGTGGGCTGGCAAGGAAAACTTGCGTCCGGCCCGTCAGGCGGACGCTCCGGGCGCAAAAAGCCTCCCCCCGGGGAAAAGTACCCGGGGGGAGGCGCGGAGTTCTGATCGAGGCTTGGTGCTTACTTGTGGTCCACCTTGTACATGTGCTCGATGAGGTCCAGCACCTTGTTGGAGTAGCCCATCTCGTTGTCGTACCAGGACACGACCTTCACGAAGGTGTCGGTCAGGGCGATGCCGGCCTTGGCATCAAAGATGGAGGTGCGGGCGTCGCCCAGGAAGTCGCTGGACACCACGTCCTCATCGGTGTAGCCCAGAACGCCCTTCAGCTCGCCCTCGGAGGCGGCCTTCATGGCGGCGCAGATCTCGTCATAGGTGGCGGGCTTCTCCAGGTTGACCGTCAGGTCCACCACGGATACGTCCAGGGTGGGCACCCGCATGGACATACCGGTGAGCTTGCCATTCAGGGCGGGGATGACCTTGCCCACAGCCTTGGCGGCGCCGGTGGAGGAGGGAATGATGTTGCCGGTGGCGGCGCGGCCGCCGCGCCAGTCCTTCAGAGAGGGACCGTCCACGGTCTTCTGGGTGGCGGTGACGGAGTGCACGGTGGTCATCAGGCCGTCCTTGATGCCGAAGCTGTCGTTCAGCACCTTGGCGATGGGGGCCAGGCAGTTGGTGGTGCAGGAGGCGTTGGACACGAAGGCCATGTCAGGGGTGTAGGCGTCCAGGTTGACGCCGCAGACGAACATGGGGGTGTCATCCTTGGAGGGGGCGGACATGACCACCTTCTTGGCGCCGGCGTCGATGTGGGCCTGGGCCTTCTCCTTGGTGAGGAACAGGCCGGTGGACTCCACCACATACTCCGCACCCAGCTTGCCCCAGGGAATGTCGGCAGGGTTGCGCTCAGCGTAGACGGGGATGCTCTTCCCGTTCACCACGATGGCGTTCTCCGTGGCGCTCACCTCGCCGTCGAACCTGCCGTGCATGGTATCGTACTTCAGCATATAGGCCAGATAGTCGGCGGGGCAGAGGTCATTGATGCCCACGATCTCGATGTCGGGGTGCTTCACGCTGGCACGGAACACCATGCGGCCGATGCGGCCGAAGCCATTGATACCAACTTTGATACTCATTGTGCTCAACTCCTTAAATACTTTGGTAGTATATTGCTCTGTCTGCATACAGGGACAGTATACTCCAATTTTGCCCGGTTGAAAAGCCCTTTTGCGAGTTTTTTGTCCTTGGCGGCAGCCGAGAGGGATTGTGCAATATGAATAAAAAGCAGAGAACAGAACGGGCGGCGTGTGGGAAAACGCACCGCCATCCCTGGGGGTCGGGGGCGGAAACGGGCGAAAATGCACCTACCAAAGGGCGGGAATGCAGGCTAAAATGAGAGAGAAGGGGGGAGCACTGTGAAAAGCAAGGACTATAAGGCAGTGCAGGATCTGCAGCTGCGGTATGATACCTATCTGCAGGGCAGGCGCTTCGACCTGATTCTGGAACGGCTCTTTTCCGCCCGGGAGGACATCGCGGTGACCCACAGCGATCTGCAGGCCCCGGCGGAGGGCCGCCGGGCGGTGGAGGCGCTGTACCGGCTGGCGGAGGAAAAGTTTGAGGAAAACGGAGGGTTTCTGCGCACGGACCTCTGCACCTCCCAGGCGCTGGTGGTGGTCCTGGCTGCGCTGGGCTTCTTCAATCTCTTCGCCTGAGGCAAAATGCGGCGGCATCCGGTTGACCGGGTGCCGCCGCCGGTGTATGATGACAAAAACGGTTTGGAGTGGCTGCGATGAATTTCGATGAGCTGTTGGACAGGCTGAGCCCGAGACCGGCGCACCCGCGCCCTGGGACGGTGCGGGCGATCCGGTGGGTCCGGGTGGGCAGACCGGAGAAGCTGACGGAGCTTGTGCGGCGCTTTTGTGAGCGCAATGGGTGCCGGGCGGGTCTGAGCAGGCCGTTCCGGGACCTGACGCAGTTCAGAGCATATTGCGACCAGGCCAGGCGGCTCAGTGAGTGCGGGGGGCGTACGGGCTCCGGCGCGGTGGTGACCTTTGCGGACGGCTGCTGGGAGGATCTGGTCCGCTGCCTGTCCGGAACGGTGGACCCGCTGACCTTTGCGGATCCTGCGCTGCCTGGAGCAGACGGCCGTCCCTGCGGAACACGAAGCAGAAGAGCCCTGATACAACGCAAGAGACCGCAGCATGACCGGCTGCTTTCCGGTCCATGCTGCGGCCAGTTTTTGCGGTCAGTTTCTGCGCGCTACAGCCCGGCCGCCAGCTGCGCGGCCTCCTCCGGGGTGCACAGGGCGTTGAGCACCGTGAGCATGGCCTTGGCGCTCATATGCTCGGGCAGATCCAGGGCGCGCAGCAGGGCGGCGCGGCGCGCCGCGGAGCCCGGACCGGTGAGGCCCATGGAAAACAGATCCGCCGGGGTGAGCTGGCCCCGTGGCCGGGCTGGCGCCTCCCCCTCCACGGTGGCCCCGGCCCGCAGCAGGGCCTGCACCAGCACCTCCGGGGCCATGCCCTCCACGCCCAGCTTCCCCTCCCTGCCCGGGGTGCGCTTGCGCCGCTCCTTGCCGGGCACGTCCGGGATGTAGGCGTGCTTGAGCTGCCCGGGGGGAATGGCCCCCTTCAGGTAATTGCGGATCACAAAGCCCGCGCCGTCAGAGTCGGTGAGGACGATCAGCCCCTGCCGGGCGGCCAGACGGCGCAGCAGGGCCAGCCGCTCGCTGTCCTTGAATACGCCGAAGCCGGCGGTTTCCAGAATCACCGCGTCCACCGCCTGGGACAGGGTGTTTTTATCGTAGCGGCCCTCCACCACGATGGCCTCCCGGATGCGGATCATCGGATAGCCCTCCGTCCGGCGGCCAGCTCCATGAGCAGGCCGGTGAGGACCTCGGCCTCCTGCCCGTAGGAGGCCTTGAGGACCAGCTCCGCCTCGCTGCAGCGGCGCACGGCGTGGCGGCACCACTCCAGGGAGAAGCGTCGGGCGGCGTCCAGAAGCTTGTCCGCGGGATAGGCCGAGCGCATGTTCCACAGCGCCATGAAGTCGCTGCGGCTGCGGCCGCCGTCCAGGTAAAGCCGGGCGGTGTAGAGCTGGCGGAAGTACTTGCCCATCACCGCCAGAATCACCAGCGCAGGCTCCTGGCTGTGGAGCAGGTCGGCCAGCACGGAGGCGGCCTTGTCAAACTCCCGGCGGGCCATGGCGTCGGTCATCTGAAATACCACCGCGTCGATCAGCGGCACGGCCACTGCGTCGATGTCCTCCCGGGTGACCCGCTGGGCCCCGGCATAGGCGGCGATCTTGCCGATCTCGGAGGCCAGGGAGGTCATCAGGTCTCCGCAGAGGAAAATGAGATAGCGGGCGTCCTCGGTGTCGATGGTATGGCCGGCGGCCTTGAAGCGGCGGCAGATCCAGTCGGTGAGGTCTCCCTGTTCCTGACGCTGGAAGTTCACCGTCAGCCCGTGGGCCTTGACGGCGGCGGCCAGTCTGGAGTGGCCGTCGGCCTTGTAGGGCAGCAGGTCGTATACAAAGGTCAGACAGCAGTAGTCGGGCAGGTCGCTCAGCAGGGCGGTCAGGTGCTCCCGGTCCTTTTCCCCCAGGGAGAACAGGTCGAAATCGGTGACCAGGATGAGGGTGCGCTGACTCATCATGGGCAGGCAGTCCACCGCCTGCTCCAGCCAGGCCACGGAGCAGTCCTTGCCCTGGGCGGTGTGGAGATTGAAGTCCTCCAGCCCGGCGGGGAGCAGAGCCTGCTTCAGCTGACCCACATAGTAGTCCCGCAGGTAGGCCTCTTCACCGTAAAATACATAGAGCCTGCCCGGCGCGCCGTTTTTCAGGGCCTGCTTCAGCTCCCGCATGGCGGTGTTGTCTGTTTTGGGTTTGGGAGGCATGAGAGCCCCTCCTCTCAGAAGTTTGTGTGTACGCGCACCCGCCCGCTCCGCAGTGTTACGCTGACGCTGCCGTCCCGGTCGGTCCGCAGCACCCGGGCCCCGGCGTCGGCCAGACGCTCCAGCACGGCCTGGGCCGGGTGCCCGTAGGAATTGTAGCCCACGGAGATCACTGCCAGCTCCGGCCGGACCGCCTCCAGCAGCTCCCGGCAGGTGGAGCCCGCCGAGCCGTGGTGGCCTACGAGCAGCAGTTCGATGTCGGGGATGGGCCGGTACTTGATGAGCATCCGCTCCACAAAGGCGTCGGCATCGCCGGTGATCAGGGCATCAAAGTCTCCGCAGGTGGCCTGCAGGAACAGCCCCTCCTCGTTGGTGGAGCCGCTGCTCATGGGCGGGTACAGGATAAGGCCGGTCCGGCCCAGGGTGAGGGTCACAGGCTCTTCCACCGTATACACCGGCGTGCCATGGGCGGCCGCCAGGGCACACAGCTCCTCCAGCTCCTGCCGGTGGGAGGCGGAGGCGGGCACATAGACCGCGCCGATGCGCAGCCGGGCGAACAGCTGCTGCGCGCCGTTGAAGTGGTCCGCGTCCAGATGGGTGAAGATCAGAGCGTCCAGGCTGCGCCGCCCCAGGGCGGCCAGATGGTCCGCCGCGATGTCCCCGGGGGAGTCGGAGCTGCTGCCGCCGCAGTCGGCGAGAGCCGCGCTGCCCGCGGAGAGAAAGAGCGTGGAGGCGCCCTGTCCCACATCCAGCGCGGTGACGGTAAGGTCGCTCACCCCGACGGCCAGGGCGTTGAAGCCGATGGCCGCACCCAGCAGGACGGCGGCGCACAGCAGGGAGAGCAGGGCCTGCCTGCGCCGGCGCTGTGCCAGAACGACCGCCAGGACCAGAACATACACCGCCGCCAGCCAGATGCGCAGCGTGAGGGCCTCGCAGCTCAGACAGGCCAGGGGCCACCGGCTGAGCCGGGTGACCACGGCGGCGATCCAGTGCCCGGTCAGACCGAAGAGACGGCCCAGCAGGGCGGCGGGTCCGGGCAGGACCAGCGCCAGAAGCCCCAGGGCCAGAGCGGAGATCATCAGTACCGTCACCGCCGGCAGCACCAGCAGATTGGCCAGGGGCGACACCAGGGACAGCCTGCCGAAGTAATACGCCGTGAGCGGTGTGGTAAACAGCAGCGCTCCCAGCGTGGCGGAGAGGCTGGCGGTGAGAAAATGCCAGAGAGCGTTCAGGGCCCGCGCCCAGAAGGCGGAGCGGGGCAGCCTGCGCCCCACCGGCTCATACAGGGCCCGGCATATCCGCTGGGAGGCCAGCTGGATACCGGCCACGGAGGCGAAGGAGAGCTGCAGGCCCACACTGGCGGCGGCATAGGGATTTTGCACCAGCAGGATCAGCAGCGCCAGGGCCAGGGAGGTGGGCGGATCGTTCTCCCGGCCCAGGGCGGGTCCGGCCAGCAGCACCAGCTGCATGATGACCGCCCGCAGGGCGGAGGGCGTGGCCCCTGCCATCAGCGCGTAAAACAGCAGCAGCGGCACCGTGCACAGAGCTGTCCGGCGGCGGTTTGAAAACAGCAGCGGGAGCAGCCCGGCCAGAAAGGAGATATGCAGGCCGGACACCACCGCCGCGTGGACCACTCCGGCGCGGCCCATGGCGGAGTAGAGCTCCCGGCTCAGGGCGCTCTTGTCGCCCAGGGAGACGGCGGCAGCCAGGGGCGCGGCAAGACTGTCAAAGGCGGTAAAGATGCCCCGCCGCAGCGCCCGGGCACAGGCCGCAGGCCAGAAGCGAAGGGGCAGCCGGTCCGGGCGGTCTATCTCTCCCGGCTGGCCGCAGTAGGCCAGAAGGAACACGCCCTTGGCGGTGTAGTAGGTGGTCTCGTCGCCCCGCAGCAGGTGCGCCTGCTCCAGACGCATGCTGCAGGAGACCCGGTCCCCGGGGCGCACCTCGCCCCAGCCGGAGCCGCCGTAGAGCACCGCGTCCGGCGCGGCAGGGCCGCCCTCCAGCCGGACGGTGACGGAGAAGCCGCCGATGGAGGTCTCCTCCGGCCAGGTGAGCACGGTGGCCCGGCGCTCCTCCTCCGTGCCGGCCAGCGCCTCCGCGGGGGCGCGAAACAGCGCGCGGTACCCCAGAGCCCAGCCGGAGGCCAGCAGAACGCCCAGAAAGAGCGCGGCCAGCCGCCGGGCCGCGGCGTAGCCTGCGGGCCGCTCCGGCGCGCGGCGGCGGAACAGGAAAAGCGCCCCAAAGGCGGTGGCGCACAGAAGTGCGGCTGCGGGCAGGACCCACAGCCCGCCCGGTCCGCAGGCAAAGAGCAGGCAGGCCAGGGCAAAGCCGCCGGAAAACCAGGCCAGTTTCCGCATGGACGCCTCACCCTCCCTCTTCTCTCTGCCGGTCGGTATTTTTCTATTCTACCGTCTGTGCGCGCGGAAGTCAACGGCGGAGAGAGCCGGGTCCGGCGGCAGTGTGCTCCTGCCCGGGTTGCAAACGCAGCCCCGGTGTGGTAGGATAAGCTCTCCCGCGCCGGGCGGGGGGAATATTTGTTCCGCCCCGGGGAACGGGAAGCGGGAATATGATAAACGGAAATGGAGGGACTGCAATGAATCCTGAAATGAATCCTGATCTGTGCGTCCCCTGCGGGGACGGCATTCTGAACATCCGCGCGGGTGCGATCATTCTGCGGGACGGAAAGGTCCTGATGGCCGGCAACGAGAGGAAAGACTACCTCTACTCCGTGGGCGGCAGGCTCAAGCTGGGTGAGACGGCGGCGGAGGCCGTTGTGCGCGAAGTGCTTGAGGAGACGGGGGTGAGGATGGAGGTCGACCGTCTGGGATTTCTGCACGAAAACTACTTTTACGGGGACAGCCCATCCAATTTCGGCAGGCTGATCTACGAGATCTCCTTTTTCTTCTATATGAAGGTGCCGGAGAATTTTGAGCCGGCCTGCGGCAGCGCCACGGAGGACGGCGACAGAGAGCGCCTGCGGTGGGTCGCCCTGGATGAGAATGTCGAGCTGTATCCCGCGTTTTTCAAAACGGAGCTGCAGTGCCCCGCAGAGGGGGTAAAGCATTTTGTCACCCGCCCCGGACAGGAAAAGATCTGACGATTTTCAGGCTGCGCCTGTACTTTCGACGCGGCTTGTGGTATGCTTGTTCTACTTGACGGTAAAGGAAGGATCCTATGCTGACCCATGAACAGGAACAGGAATTCTGCCGCCTGCGGCGGCAGGCCATCGCTCTGAACTACCGGGATCTGAACCCGGAGCAGCGGGAGGCGGTGCTGGACACGGAGGGGCCGCTGCTGCTGCTGGCGGGGGCCGGCTCCGGGAAGACCACGGTGCTCATCCGCAGGGTGGCCAATCTGATCTGCTACGGCCGGGGCTCGGACACGCCGGAGGTCCCGGACTGGGCGGAGGCGGCGGACCTGGCGTTCCTGCGCGCCTATGTGCAGGATCCGGCGGCAGAGAAAAAGCTCCGGGCGGACCGGCTGTGCGCCGTGGAGCCCGCCGCCCCCTGGTCCATCATTGCCATCACCTTTACCAATAAGGCGGCGGGAGAACTGAAGGAGCGGCTGGAGCGGCTGCTGGGGCCCGAGGCCCGGGACGTGTGGGCCTCCACCTTCCATTCGGCCTGCGTGCGCATCCTCCGCCGGGATGGGGAGCGCATCGGCTTTCCCGCGTTCACCATCTACGATACGGACGACTCCATCCGGGTGATGAAGGACTGCATCCGGGAGCTGAACCTGGACGACAGGCAGTTCCCGCCCCGGTCCGTGCTGGCGGCTATCTCCCAGGCCAAGGACAAGCTGCAGCTGGCCGCAGACTATGAAAAGGTCTGCGCTGCCTCCGGCGACTTCCGCCTGCAGCGCATCGCCGCCCTCTACACCGCCTATCAGCGCCGCCTGTGGGACGCCGGAGCCCTGGACTTTGACGACATCATCCTCCACACCGTCCGCCTGCTCCAGAAGGACGAGCAGGTGCGGACCTACTACCAGCGGAAGTTCCGCTATGTGCTCATCGACGAGTACCAGGACACCAACAACCTCCAGTACCTGCTCTCCTCCCTGCTGGCGGGGGGGCATGAGAACATCTGCGTGGTGGGGGACGACGACCAGTCCATCTACCGCTTCCGGGGGGCCACCATTGAGAATATCCTGTCCTTTGAGGACCAGTACAAGGGCTGCCGTACCATCCGCCTGGAGCAGAACTACCGCTCCACAGGGAACATACTGGAGGCGGCCAACGCCGTCATCCGGCATAACCGGGGGCGCAAGGGCAAGCAGCTGTGGACGGCGGGTGCGAAGGGAGAGAAGGTCTCCCTCTACACCGCCATGAACGAGCATGACGAGGCCCAGTATGTGGCCGGCAGGGTGCTGGCCGGCTACCGGGAGGGCCGCCGCTGGAACGACCATGCCGTGCTCTACCGGATGAACGCCCAGTCCAACCAGATCGAGCAGGCCTTCAAGCGCAACGGCATCCCCTACCGGGTCATCGGCGGCACCCGCTTCTTCGACCGGGCGGAGGTCAAGGACATGCTGGCCTACCTGTGCGTCATTCAGAACCATGAGGACGACCTGCGCCTGCGCCGCATCGTCAACAACCCGCCCCGGGGCATCGGCGATACCACCATGGACAAGGCGGCCGCCATCGCCGCCGGGGAGGAGCGCTCCCTCTGGTCGGTGCTGACGGATGCCGCCGCCTATCCGGAGCTCCAGCGCGCCGCACCCCGGCTGGCCCAGTTCACCGCCCTCATCGGCGATCTCACCGATCTGAGCCGGACCATGCCTCTGCCGGAATTCTATGCGGAGGTGACCGCCCGCACCGGGTACGCCGCCATGCTCCAGGCGAAAAACGACGTGGAGAGCCGCACCCGGCTGGAAAACGTGCAGGAGCTGTCCACCTCCATCAGCGGCTATCTGGAAAACGCCGGGGAGACGCCCTCTCTGGCGGGCTTCCTGGATGAGATCGCCCTGTACACAGACCTGGACAACCACGACCCCAGCGAGGACGCGGTGGTGATGATGACCATGCACGCGGCCAAAGGTCTGGAGTTTCCCGTGGTGTTCGTGGTGGGCATGGAGGAGGGGATCTTCCCCGGCATGCGCACCATCGGAGATCCGGAGGAGATGGAGGAGGAGCGGCGGCTCTGCTATGTGGCCCTTACCCGGGCCAGGGAGCGGCTGTATCTCACCTGCGCAGGGCAGCGGATGCTCTTCGGCCGCACCAGCGCCAACCGGCCCTCCCGCTTCACCGGGGAGATCCCGCCGGAGCTGCTGGAGCAGTCCGGCCGCAGCTATCTGGACCGGGACGGAGGCGGCTGGACGGAGGACTTCGCCCGCCGGCCTGCCGGAGACGGCGGATACGGCGGGTACAGCGGAGAGGGGGGCTTCCGGCGGGCCGCCTCTCCCGCCCGGCCCGCACAGGACAGGGGCGGCTCCGCCGGGGCCCGCAGTCCTGCCCGCCCCGCCCACAGCCCTGCCCCCTCCGCTGCCCCCGCTGCCGCCCTGCCCGAGCTGCACAAGGGAGAGATGGTGGAGCACAAGGCCTTCGGAAAGGGCATGGTGCTCTCCGTGCAGAAGATGGGGGGCGACGCCCTGGTGGAGATCGCCTTTGATAACGTGGGCACCAAGCGGCTCATGCTCAAGGCCGCCGCCCGGCACATGAAGCGGGTCTGAGCGCCCGCGGCGCAGCGCCCCGGCGCGCGCCGGACCGCATTCCGGGCCGATCCTCCCTCCTGCCTGCCGCCCCCGGTTGACAGGGGAGAGGTTTTGTGTTAGCATACCTGTATTAACACGGATAGT
>CAKUHW010000006.1 GCA_934659415.1 uncultured Oscillospiraceae bacterium | reverse complement strand
CGCACATGTCGCGGCAGAAAACGGATTCCAGATTATTCGCCGCTGCGGCGGCGAACTCTGCGAGGCTTTTTTGACAGGCTCGGGCCCCATGGCTGGCGCAAAGCCCTTCGGTTTCAACAGGCTGATTATAGCGGACGGGGCGGGGCGTTTCAAGAAAAATTTTCACCGCCGCTCCCCGGGGGCCGGGTTGAAAACACCTCCGTCTTCGCGTAGAATACAAACAGGAACGGAGGCGAAGGGCATGGCAAGAAAATGCGACCCCAACACCATCTACATTTCTGAGCGGCTGCAGGAGTGCCTGCGGCCGGTCTCCCGCTGCGCGCTGACCACCGTGGTGGCCCCCATGGGCTACGGGAAGACCACGGCGGTGAACTGGTACCTGGCCGAACGGGAGCGGGCGGAGGGGGCGCAGGTCATCCGCGTCAGCGTCTACTCGGACAATCTGACCATCTTCTGGAAAAGCGTGCAGACCGCCTTTGCCCGCGGCGGCCTTGACCTTCTGCGGGACTATCCCTGCCCGACGGACGCGGCGGGGGGCGCCCTGCTGGCGGACGAGCTGTGCCACGCCCTGTCCGGCGGCCGCGCCTGCTATCTCTTCCTCGACGACTTCCATCTGCTCACGGACAGCCGGGTGGCCTCATTCCTGTGTGTGCTGGCCAACCGCCTGCCGGAAAACGCGCATATGATCGTGGCCGGGCGGGACCGGTTCCTGCCCGCCGCGGAGGTGGTCCGCCTGGGGGGCAGGGTGTACCGGATCGGCACGGAGCAGCTGCGGCTGAACCACACGGAGCTGGCGGTGTATGCCCGCCGCTGCGGGGCGGCCCTGACGGAGGCGCAGATCGACCGGCTGCTCTACACCAGCGAGGGCTGGTTTTCCGCCATCTATCTGAACCTGTGCACCCTGGCCGAGGGGGGGACGCTGCCCGAGGGCGCGTCGGATATCTATGCCATGTTCTCCGCCGCCATGATCGACCCCCTGCCCCCCCGGCAGCAGGAATTCCTCGCCGTGATGGGTCTGGCCGACGAATTCACCGCCCCCATGGCGCGCTTTCTCACGGGAAATGAGCAGACCGACGCCCTGCTGACTGCCCTGACGGAGCAGAACGCCTTCGTGCGCCGCCTGCCGGACGGGGAGACCTACCGTTTTCACCACATGATGAAGGACTGCGCCCGGCGCGCCTTTGCCGCCCTGCCGCTGCAGCGGCAGCGGGAGTTTCGCGCCCGCTACGGCGCCTGGTATGAGGAGCACGGCCAGTATCTCCACGCCATGGCCGCCTACCGCGCCGGGGGGGACGCCGACAGTGTGCTGCGGGTGGTGGAGGCCGACGCGGGGGTGCTGCTGGCTGCCCTGAAGAGCGCCGAGGTGCTCTCCTTTCTGGAGCAGTGCCCCGCCGGGGTGCTCAAGAGGCACCCCACGGCCCTGCTGGTGCTGATGCGCCGCATGTTCACCTGGCGGCAGATCCCGAAAATGATGGAGCTGCGCGCCCTGCTGCTGGAGGCGGCGGAGGAGCTGCCGGAGCAGGCGGCACAGCGGGGGGACCTGCTGGGGGAGTGCGATCTGATCATGAGCTTTCTGCAGTATAACGACATCGCCTCCATGAGCCGGCTGCACCGCAGCGCCAGCGCCAGAATGTCCCGCCCGGCCATCAGCATCCGCAGCGACGGCGGCTGGACCTTCGGCTCCCCCTCCGTGCTGATGATGTTCCACCGGACGCCGGGGGCCATGGACCGGGAGCTGGCGGAGATGGACGAGTGTATGCCCCACTACTACCGGCTCACCCGTGGCCACGGCCAGGGGGCGGAGATCATCATGGAGGCGGAGGCCGCCTTTGCCCGGGGCAGCTTTGCCGATGCCCAGGTGGCCCTGGAGCGGGCCTATGCCCGGATCGAGGGGAACGGCCAGATGAATATGGCCCTGTGCTGCGATTTTCTGGCCCTGCGCCTGTCCCTGTACGTCCCCTGCCCGGTGCGCCGCTCCTACGGGCAGCGGCGGGAGGCGCTGCTGCGGCAGCATAACACGGACTGGCTGAAGCTGCTGGACAGCGCCTGGGCCTATCACTGGGCCCTGCGGGGGGAGCCGGAGCGCGTGCCGGAGCTGTTCCGGGACCACCGCCTGGATGAGGTGAACTTTCTGGCCCCCGGCCGGCCGATGATGGACCTGATCGAAAACCAGGTCTTTCTGGCCCAGGGGGACTACGCCCGGGTCGCCGGGCGCAGCGAGAGCCTGCTGGAGATCTGCGCCGGCCTGCACTACGCCCTGCCGGCCCTTCATATCAGGCTCCAGACCGCGGCGGCCTGGGAGATGCTGGGCAAGCACGCCCAGGCCCGGACGCTGCTGGAGGAGACCCTGGCCGAGGCCGGGGCGGACGGTCTTGTCCTGCCCTTAGCGGAGAACTTCCGCTTCCTGGCCCCGCTGCTGGCCCAGTGCCCGGGGGAGCTTGCCGCCCGGGCGGCGCAGCTGGGCGCCCAGAGCATGGCCCGGCAGCGGGAGGGTGCGTTCCCCGCGGCCTTCGCCGTGCTCACCGCCCGGGAGCGGGAGATCGCCCTGCTTGCCGCCCAGCGCCTGAGCAACCGGGAGATCGCCCAGCGGCTGTTCCTCTCCGAGGGCAGCGTGAAGCAGTATATCAACCAGATCTATGCCAAGCTCGCCATCGGAGGGGACGTGCGCACCAAGCGCCGCCGGCTGGAGGAGCTGACGCGGGGCCCGGACTGAGGGGCAGTCTGCCATGGCAGGCTGCTTCGGCCCGGCAACAATCCCCCCAGCCAGCAAAGGACGCTGGCATCCCCCCTTTACACAAGGGGGGTATGAATTCGGTGAAAACCTATGGCTTGCACCAGGCCCATAAGCTCCCTTGTGTAAAGGGAGCTGGCGCGAAGCGCCTGAGGGATTGTCTGCCCGCAGAGGAGTGGGAAGCGCCCCTGCTTTTTGCCGCCTTGCCTAACCATAGGTTAGTGGAAAGGGGGCGCGGGGCGCGGTATACTGGCGATGTGACCTTGAAAACTGCGCGCCGCCCGACCGCAGGGCGGCAGAAGGAGAGCAAAATGAAACACACGACAAGAGCGGCAGCCCTTTTGCTGGCGGCCCTGCTGTGCCTGGGCCTGGCGGCCTGCGGCGGAGGGCAGGAGGATGGAGACCAGGTCCCGGGGAGCGACTGGCGGACCACCGGCGTGGTGCGCGAGGCGGGCACCCTCACGACGGACGGCATGGACACCGATGTGCTCCTGTGCGTCCATGAGGACAGCGCCGCGCTCTACCTCGATGAGGAGGAGCAGATTCTCTACGCCGGCGTGGACTATCCCGTGACCATTGCCGACCCGTGGGACGCCGTGCAGAGCGCCGATTTTGCCGACCGCAGCGGCGACGGGGACAGCGACCTGGCCCTGCTGTTCGACGGGTCGGACGGGCAGGTGCTGCTGGTGTGGTACTGGGACGGGGACCTGGGGGAGTTCGTGTACCGGCCGGAGGAGTCCCTTCTGCCCGCTGACCCGGACGGGGCCGATGCCCTGAGCGCCGACGACCTGCTGCTGGCCGGCCGCTCCACCTGGCAGAGCGACGACGGCAGTCAGCTGGACCTGTACATGGAGCAGATCACCTACTTCTACCGCACCTGGTACGGCCGGATCGGGCAGGGCACCCTCTCCGCGCTGGAGGACGGCCGGGCCCTGCTGGAGTACGCCGACGGCGAGTATTTCCTGCTGCGGGAGGGGAACGGCTTCACCCTCAGCAGCGCCGGCGGCTATGGGGACGGGGAGCTGCACGGCCTGCACTTCGAGCCCTCCGACAACGCCATGCCGGAGATCTCCCTGGGCAGCCTGGACGGACTGTGGCAGAACGCCCTGGGGGAAACTCTGCTCATCCGCACCGGGAGTATGGAGTACATCGCCTGCACGCCGGAGAGCCTGGCCAACGGCACCATGTATGACCAGGGGGACGGCCGGGGCCCCTATCTGTTCCTGAACGGATACGCCTATCCCCGCATCAGCTATGACGGAAGCAGCTTTACCCTGTACTTTATCCCCAGCGACACCCAGAGCCCGGACGGCAGCTTCTCCGGCGTGTTCTACCGGGACGGCGCCGCGGACGAGTATGCCCGGCTGGACCGGGCGGAGTTCGTGGAGGCCAACGGCCATATGTGGTACTATGACGGCGTGCAGTACTACGCCGTGCCCGACGGCTACACCCTGGCGGAGGACGGCCGCGCCTATGACGAGGACGGAAACGTGTACGCCGCGGGCTGGGCGACCGAGCCCTTCGACCCCGCCGACAGCTTCGGCGACGGCTGGGCCGACAGCTGGGGGGAGTGAGCGCAGTGGAGAACAGACGCACAGCACCTGACGCGCCGCCGGAGAAGCTGAGCGAGGAGGCGCTGTCCCAAAAGCTGGGTGTATACCAGCGCACGGAATTGCTCAGTATGCTCTTCACCATCCTCGGGGTGATCGCCGGCATCGTCCTGCTGTTCCTGCATCGGCTGGTCCCGGCCGCCGTGCTGATTTTCGCCGCCATCCGCAGCTGCTATACGGCCTCCCTCCGGCACATGGGGGATCTGCTGGACGTTCTGCGGCAGGATACCGAGCTGTTTCACGCCGCCGGGAACGGCTGAGAGACCCCGGGCAAAATCTTGATCTTGTACGGAAGGGAGGGACCGGATATGCCGCTCTGGCTTGCCGCGGTGCTGCTGGCGCTGGCTGCGGCGGGGCTCGTCCTCTCCTGCAGGCTGCTGCGGCGGGGGAGCGCGGTGCGGGTGATCTGCATCGCGGTGTGCGCCTCTGCCGTGCTGGCCTGCGCCTGCTACCTTGCGCTGACCCTCCTGTTTGTGGACGCAGTGCGCAGCCAGCCCCCCGCGCCGTAAGGCGGGAGGGCCCCTGCACCCCGGAAGACCGACCGCCCCACGGCACAGCGATGCGTGCCATGGGGCGGTTTATCTTGCCGGACAAAAAACGCCGCAGGTGCTGTGGCACCTGCGGCGATCTGGCACGCCTGAGCGGATTCGAACCGCTGGCCTTCCGCTTAGGAGGCGGACGCTCTATCCTGCTGAGCTACAGACGCGTAGGATGCCCCTGCCGGGGCGAAGGGCTATCCCATTGTACCCATTTTGTCCGCCGCTGTCAATCTGTCGGCGGAAAATTCTTTCCGCCGGGGGGAGGAGGCGAATCTTTTGTGGAATTTGCTCTTGCTTTTTTTCGTGGGACAGTCTACAATAAGTTGTCAAGTTGACAATTTGGAAAGGGGGAGCGCCCCATGACCCGGGACGAGGCATTTGAGTTTTTAGACCGCACAGCCAGAGGACTTGCAGAGATGTTCGGGTCCTCCTGCGAGACGCTGGTCAACGACATGGACGTGCCAACGCATCCGATTTTGTCTATCTACAACGGCCATGTATCCGGCCGCCGGGTGGGGGACACCTCAGTGATCACCGGCACGGACCTGGCGCTGGACGCCGAGGCGGTGGTCAGCGATCAGGTGAACCTGGCCGCCACCACTCCGGAGGGGCGCAAGACCAAGTCCTCCACCTTCCACCTGATCACCGACGAGTTCAACCTGGCCCTGGGCGTGAACTTCGACTATACCGCGCTGGCGGCGGCGGAGCGGGTCCTGAGCGACCTGAGCAGCGTCCGCTCCGACCTTCAGTCCGCCCTGTGGCAGGACCAGGACTCCCGCCAGCTGACGGACCTCTTCGAGCGCTGCCTCACGGCCATGGGCCGCCCGGTGGACGACATGGACAAGGAGGACCGGCTGAAGATGATCGCCCTGCTGGAGCAGCACAATGTCTTCTCCTTCCGCAAGTCCGTGCCCTATGTGGCCAAGCGGCTGGGCGTGTCCCGCTACACGGTGTATAAATATCTGGGAGAGATCACAGGCCAGGCTGCCGGCGCGTAAGGGCGGCCTGGCCCGTCCTGCCCCATCCCGAGCGAACGAGAGAAAGAGTGTGATTGCATGGCTGAGCTGACCCCGATGATGCGCCAGTACCTCCAGGTGAAGCAGACCCATCCGGACTGCCTTCTGTTTTTCCGGCTGGGGGATTTTTATGAGATGTTCAATGACGACGCCCGGGTGGGCGCGGAGGAGCTGGGGCTCACCCTCACCACCCGGGACCGGGGCAAGCCGGAGGATCAGCGTACCCCCATGTGCGGCGTGCCCTACCACTCGGCGCAGAACTATATCGCCCGGCTGATCAAGCGGGGCTACAAGGTGGCTATCTGCGAGCAGATGGAGGACCCCGCCCTGGCCAAGGGCCTGGTGGACCGGGACGTGATCCGCATCGTCACCCCCGGCACCGCCATGGACGACGTGATGCTGGACGAGAGCCGCAACAACTACATCTGCGCCGTCTACCGCTGTGACGCCGGAGCGGCTCTGGCCCGGTGCGACCTGTCCACCGGCCAGTTCACCGCCTGCGCCGCTGCGGGGCCGGACTGGCTGAGCCGCCTGCTCAACGACCTGGCCGCCTGCCCGCCCAGTGAGGCCCTCCTCTCCGACGGGGCCGCGGCGGAGGGGGAGCTGACGGACTTTCTCCGGCAGCGGCTGGGCTGCCTGTGCGAGAGCGCCGGAGAGGAGCGCTTCGCGCCGGAGGCGGCCATGTCCGCCCTGGAGGCCTGCGGCCTGCTGACCGGGGAGCGCCTGGAGGAGAGCGGGAGCCGCCGCCTGTGCCTGCTGGCGGCGGGGGCTCTGGCAGGCTATCTCACCGAGACCCAGAAGACCGACCTGAGCCACCTGGGCCCTCTGATGCTGGACGAGGGGAGCGGGCGCCGGATGGAGCTGGATCTGACCGCCCGGCGCAATCTGGAGCTGACGGAGACCCTGCGGGGCAAGGAGAAGAAGGGCTCCCTGCTGTGGGTGCTGGATAAGACGAAGACTGCCATGGGCCACCGCGCGGTGCGTGCCTGGCTGGAGCAGCCCCTGTGCGACCTGGCGGCCATTGCGCGGCGGCAGGAGGCGGTGGCCGCCCTGGTGCGGGAAAATGTGGCCCGGGAGGAGCTGGCCGTCACCCTGCGGCAGATTCCCGACCTGGAGCGCCTCATCGGCAAAGTGGTGTACGGCTCGGCCAACGCCCGGGATATGAAGCTGCTGGAGCAGGGGCTGGGGCTGCTGCCCGCCCTGTCCGGCCAGCTGCTGGGGCTGGGCCGGCCCCTCAGCGAACTGGAGGAGCCCCTCACCGGTCTGGAGGAGCTGCGCGGGTGCATTGCCCGGGCCATCCGGGACGAGAGCGAGAAGGACCCGCTGCCCTTTACCATCCGGGAGGGCAACTTTATCCGCCCGGGGTACGACGCCGAGGTGGACCGCCTGCGGGACGTGCTGGACCACGGGGCGGATATGGTGCTGGCCGTGGAGAGCCGGGAGAAGGAGCGCACGGGCATCAAAAGCCTGAAGGTGCGCTACAACAAGGTGTTCGGCTATTACATCGAGGTATCCAAGTCCTACTATGATCAGGTGCCGGAGGACTACATCCGCAAGCAGACCCTGGTGAACTGCGAGCGCTTCATCACCCAGGAGCTCAAGGATCTGGAGCACGAGATCCTCTCCGCCCAGAGCCGCATCACCGCCCTGGAGTATCAGCTCTTCTGCCGCCTGCGGGAGACCGCCGCCGCCCAGGTCCGCCAGGTGCAGCGGGCGGCCGGGGCCGTGGGCCAGCTGGACGTGCTGGGCTCCTTTGCCGCCGCGGCGGTGGAGAACGGGTACTGCCGCCCCGTGGTGGACGACAGCGGCGTGATCGACATCACCGAGGGCCGCCACCCCGTGGTGGAGCGGATGCTCCGGGACAGCCTTTTCGTTCCCAACGACACCCATATGGACCCCTCCGACGGCCGCCTGGCCATCATCACAGGCCCCAACATGGCAGGTAAGTCCACCTACATGCGCCAGGTGGCGCTCATCGTGCTCATGGCGCAGATGGGCTCCTTCGTCCCCGCCCGCTCCGCCCGCATCGGCCTGGTGGACCGGGTGTTCACCCGCATCGGCGCCAGCGACGACCTGGGGGCGGGGCAGTCCACCTTTATGGTGGAGATGACCGAGGTGGCCCAGCTGCTGAAAAACGCCACCAGCCGCTCCCTGCTCATTCTGGACGAGATCGGCCGGGGCACCTCTACCTACGACGGCATGTCCATCGCCCGGGCGGTGCTGGAGTACTGCGCCGACCGCAGGCGCCTTGGGGCCAAGACCCTCTTCGCCACCCACTACCACGAGCTCACCGAGGCGGAGCAGAAGCTGGAGGGCGTGAAAAACTACCACATCGCGGCCAAAAAGCGTGCGGACGACATTGTGTTCCTGCGCAAGATCGTCCCCGGCGGCGCGGACCAGAGCTACGGAATCGAGGTGGCCAAGCTGGCCGGCGTACCTCAGCGGGTCATCGAGCGGGCCAGAGAGATCCTGACCGAGCTGGAGGCCCAGGGGGGCGCGCGGAGCGCAGCGCCCCGGACGGACGGAGAGGGGGACGGACAGCTCTCCCTGGGGGACCTGTCCGGCGCGGCGGTGCTGGAGGAGCTGCGGGCCGCCTCCGTGGAGACCCTGACCCCCATCGAGGCGCTGAACCTGCTCTACCGCTGGAAGCAGCGGCTTTGAGACCGTGCTCCGGCGTAAGATTCGCAGGACCTTCGCCGGCAGAAGGGATTGCTGCCGGGCCGATAGAGGTGTTCTGCCCGCAGCGGCGGGCGGCCATGGGAACAACCCCTCAGTCACGGCTTCGCCGTGACAGCTCCCCTTACACAGGGGAGCTCGGGGGAGCAGCCCTTTGATTTGTCAATTTTGGGTGCTGCGCACCCGCAGGGCAAGGACTTTTGACAGAGATCACGGGGCCCGGCGCAGATGCGCCGGGCCCCGTGTGATTTTCTATGAACTTGCGGGGGACACCGGGGGTCACCCGGCGGCGTTCACCTGGGCGGCGTACTCGATGGCGGCCTGGGTGACGGTCTCATAGTCGGTCAGGCAGCCGGCGGTCTCGGCGGCGGCGCGGTAGCTGGCGGCGGCGGAGGTCTGGCGGATGTCGTTCATCCGGGCCAGCTCCTCGCCCTCCACGTACACGATGTTGCACTTCTGACCGATGGCAGCCTCGTAGCCGGGGAGCAGCTCGTTGGCGTAGCGCTCCTTCATCCACGCCAGGGTGTCCTCATAGGCCTTGGTGACGATGGCCTGCTGCTCGGCGGAGAGCTTGTTCCAGGTGGCCTGGTTCATCATCACGATGCCCGTGCCGCCGGTGGAGGGGATCACCAGGCAGCTCTGGCCGTTCTCGTACAGGCGCATCCCGGCGATGGAGGAGATACCGGCGCAGAAGGTGTCTACCACGCCGCGGGACAGGGACTCGTAGGCGTCGGCGGTCTCGCAGGTGACCACGCTCAGCCCGTAGGCCTCATAGACGGCGGCCCCCTGGGCGGGGATGCCGAAGGCGCGGCCCATCAGGTCGTCCAGGGAGGAGGCGGCGGTGCGGCAGACGATGGCGTTGTAGTCGCCCACGTTATACCCGAAGGGGTGCACGCCGGCGGCCTCGGCCTGGGCCTGAAGCAGCGGGGCGGTCACGGGGTCCTCGTTGGCGATGTAGTTGGAGATATCCACGCCGGTGGCGGCGTCGTTGCCCAGGGCGGGATTCTGCCACAGGGGCATCACCGAGGCGGCGGTGCCCTGCATGGGCGCGGCCAGATCCACCGCGCCGGACACCACATAGCGGAACTCCTCCGGCAGGGTGCACAGGGTGCCGCCGTAGAAGCGGTCAAAGGTGATGCTGCCGCCGGTGGCCTCCTCGATGAGGGCGCACATATGCTCCAGAGAGTCGCACATGATGGAGCCCTCGTTGAAGACGGAGCTCACCTTCAGGGTGATGGGGGTGGAAGCGGCGGGGGAATTGCTGCCGGCGGGATCGGGGGAGTCGCTGCCGGCCGGGGTCTTGCTGCCGCCGCAGGCGGCCAGCAGGGCGAGCGCCAGAGCCGGCACAAGAAGCAGAGAGAGCAGTCTAATTCGTTTCATTCCGGACCTCCTAAAAAGCGTTTTGGGTTTCCGGTTTTCGTTATACCACACAGGCACGGAAAGGAACAGAGACAGACTTTCCGCCCGCTGCGGACATTCTGTCACGATGCCGTCCGGTCGCTTACACCTTGCCGTAATGGGCGCAGATCCGGTCGTACAGCTCCTGGGCGGCGCGGCTCAGCCGCCGCCCCTCCACCCGGGCTACGCCCACCTCCAGCATGCAGCGGGGGCTGCGCACGGCGATGCGGTGGGCGATGTCCCGGCCGTTCATATACTGCCCCGTGGCCAGCTGGTCCCGCTCCCGCTGGAAGAAGAAATCCTGCACGAAGGCCACTCCGAGCCCCCGGGGCACCATATCAAAGCTGGTGTAGGGGTCCGCCTGGTAGATGCGGGGGGAGAAGCCCGCCTCCGTGCAGTATTCCAAGATCTGGTCCCGCTCGTCGGAGGCCGTGGCGTGGAGGAGGATGAGCTCGTCCTTGAAGTCGATCAGGTCCGCCTCGGTCACCCCGGCGATGGCCATGGGGTGGGCGTAGCTGACGGCCAGGCTCAGCTCGTTGCGGGCCAGCTCCTCCCAGATGATGCCCGGGGCGGAGATGGGCTTGTGGCAGATGGCAAAGTCGATCTCCCGGTTCTCCAGCGCCTGCTGGCACTCGCTGGCGCGCATGATGTACTGGCTGAAGCGGACGCTGGGGTAGTCGGCCACAAAGCGCTCCACGATCCCGGTCACCAGCCGGTCCGCAGGCAGGGCGATGCTGACGATCTCCTCGCTGGCGTCGGACAGGCGCTTGATCTCGCTGAGGCAGTCGTCCTGCTGGCGCAGCACCTCCTCGGCGAAACGGTAGAACACCCGGCCCGCCTCGTTGAGCACCAGCCGGTTGCTGGAGCGGATGAACAGGGCGTACCCCACCTCGCTCTCCAGCCGGCCGATGACCTTGCTCAGCCCGGAGGGGGAGATGTACGCCCGGGCGGCGGCCTTGGCGATGTTTTCCGTCTTTGCCACCAGGCTGAAGTAGTGCAGATAGAGAAGATTCATGGGGGTACCTCCCGTTCCGCCCGCGGCTACGGGCACATTTACCGTACCATTATATAGGGTTTCCGGTCCGCGCGCAAGCGCGGACCGGAAACCTCAGGCCGTCAAAAGCCTCACGGCGTCCGCCGCAGGGCGGGGCCGGCATTATTCCACGGTCAGATGGATCATGCCCCGGTAGCTGCCGGGGGCGGGGGCGGTCTCCGCGCCGTCCACCGTCATGTGCAGCGTTCTGCCCTCGCCCGCGCGCAGCACGGCGCCCTCGGCCAGGTGAAGGCCGGTGAGATAGCACTCCCCGGGCACGGTCCACACGGAGCGGCCGTCCATGTGGACGATCACGCCGTTGTTCACCGGCGGCTTGACCTTGTTGGTCACCACGCCGATCTCATAGTAGTTGGCCTGGGTGAGCAGGGGGGACTCGTGCCGGGCCTCGCTGGCGGAGATGCGGCCGCTGCAGCGCACGTTCTTCAGCTCCACGTCCAGGTTCTTGGCGCCCTGCAGGTCCGCGCCGAAGCCGTGGTGCTTGGGTCCGGGAGGGGGCGTCCAGGGCATCTCAAACTGGGGGCAGCGCTGGTTCACATAGAGGTTGGTGCTGCCGTTGAAGATGTCGTCGTTGATGGTCATGTCCTCAAAGGTGACAAACACGTCCTCGGTGGGGTCGGCCTCGGTGATGTCCCGGCCCTCCATGGGCACGTCCTCCTCCCCCAGGGGGTCCATGTAGTAGCCGTCGGCGTTGGGCTGCTCGTCGTTGTCCATCAGCTGGAACAGCACGCCGTTGGCGGGGTAGAACTCGCTGTCCTTCACATGGATGCGGCTGCTGCACCCCTTGAAGCACAGACCGGCCTTCTCCGTGCGGAACACGCACTTGTCCAGGATCTCCAGGGTCCCCTCGTAGTTGCGGTAGGCGATCACGCCGATGCGGGCGTTCACCCTGGTGTGGTTCTTGAACACGGCGGAGCCCTGGTTGCTGGACATGATCAGCGCGAAGGTGATGTCCCGGAAGTCGCAGTTGTCAAAGATGTCCATGCAGGCGCCGATGGTGAAGGCGCCGTAGGCGCTCTCGCCGGTCTTCTCGATCACGGTGTTCTTCACGTTCATGCGCACGTTCTTGGGCATATCCACGGACAGCACGCCCCAGCCCTGAGACTTGCACACGCAGTCCTCAATGTTCACCGTGGTGCAGTCGGTGAAGAAGGTGGCCCGGCAGGAACCCAGGGTGCCCAGCACCCAGGCGTTGGAGAAGGCGTCGCCCAGGCCGATGTGCTGCTTGTAGCCGATGGGCAGCTCGTCGGTGGTCTCGGCGAACAGGGTGCTGTGACGGATGGTCACCTCGGAATTGCCGCCGGCGTACACGGTGCCGCGCACCACGCCCCGGGTGTGGATATCGCAGTCGCGGATGAGCAGCTTGCTGTTCCCCACGGCCATGATGCCGAAGCCCATACCCATAAAGTCGTTGGTGCCGTTGCCGCGGAAGCCGATCTTTGCGTTGGCGATCTCATAGGTGCTGTCCCCGTCCACGATGATGCCGTTGAAGTCGTAATCGGTGCCGGAGATGCGCA
Source organism: uncultured Oscillospiraceae bacterium (assembly GCA_934659415.1). Lineage (GTDB taxonomy): Bacteria > Bacillota > Clostridia > Oscillospirales > Oscillospiraceae > Enterenecus. The sequence continues at coordinate 915 of CAKUHW010000006.1, read as the reverse complement.
CGCCGTCGATGCCGTGCTCCGTGATGCTGTCCACCTGGGCCGCCTCCTCCACGGACTGGGCGGGCATCAGGGTGTTGTCCCGGATGTAGAGCGCCGGGCGGTAGGTGAATTCCTGCCCGCCGCCGAACTCAAAGGGACGGGTGACGGCCTGGCGCACCACCAGGCGGATGTCCCCCTCATATTCGCCGGGCTGGATGCGGGCCGGATGCCCGTCGATCACCATGGTGACGGTCTTTCCCTCCGCCGCCCGGACGGTGACGCCGGGGCGGATGCGCAGGTAGTCCAGTTGCCGGCTCTCGGTGAGGATCAGGTCCTCACCCTGTACGGTCAGTGACTGCATAGCTCTGTCATGCCTCCTGTATGTTGGATTGCCGCCCCTGCCGGGCGGGCAGGGGGGGATGATGAGCCTATTAAAGCACAGCGGCGGGGAAAGGAACAGCGGCAGAATGTCCGCAGGCGCCGGACAATTTGTCACGCCTCGCCTGCGCATGACGCGGTCTAAGTCCTCCGACTTCGCAAAAAGCCCTCCGGCGGCTTCAGTGAAGCCGGCACTCCGGGCTTTTCGCTCCGCTCCGGACTAAGCCCGCTATGCGCGACGTTTCGGCGCTTCCTCTGTCACGCCTCGCCTGCTCGCAACGCGGTTCTAAACGCCTGCGACTGCGCAAAAAGCGCTGGCACTGCCTGCGCAGTGCCCCGCGCGCTTTCTGCTCCGCTCCGGGTTTAGCCCGCTGCTCACGACGGATCAGACGCTTCCTCTGTCACGCCTCGCCTGCTCGCGGCCCGGCATAGGCACCAGACCAAGCGGGAGGAGGCCAGGCCAAAGACTTTGCCAACCCCCTTTGTGCAAAGGGTAGCGAAGCGGCCGAGCGGTAGTGAATGACATGCCGGTGGCATGTCAGAGCCGCGAGGTGACCG
>CAKUHW010000005.1 GCA_934659415.1 uncultured Oscillospiraceae bacterium | reverse complement strand
ACGGAGGGAACCGTATTATGAAAGCAAGAACCGTCACCACCCTGCTTCTCAGCGCGCTCCTGTGCCTTTCCCTGGCCGCCTGCGGCGGCGGAAAGCCCGCCCCCAGCGGCTCCTCCGGGCCGAAGGGAAGCGGTCAGCCCCAGGATAAAACGGTGCTGAGCGTGGGCGTCACCATTGCCAAAAACACCCCGGCCGGGCAGGCCCTGCTCGCCTGCCGGGACGATCTGGAGGCGCGCAGCGGCGGGACCGTCACCCTGGATATCTACTGGGAATCCATCATGGGCGGCGCGTCCGAACTGGCCGAGAGCGTGATGACCGGGACCATGGACATGGCCCTGGTCTCCTCCGCCATCATCTCCAACTACACTCCCGCCATCGACGTGCTCTCCCTGCCCTTCATCATCTCCGACCGGGACCAGGTGAAAGCCGTCGTCGACACCTGCTTTGACGAGGTGACCGCCGGCATGGAGGACACCATCGGCATCCCCCTGGGTATCTGGGAATTCGGCTGGCGGCATCTCTGCACCCGGGACACGCCGGTGTACCGCCTGGAGGACTGCCAGGGGCTGAGCATCCGGGTGATGGACGGCAAGGTGTACAGCGACACCTTCAACGCCCTGGGCTGCATCCCGCAGAACATCGCGGTGTCCGAGCTGGTCACGGCCCTGCAGCAGGGCGTGGTGGACGGGGCAGAGGAGCCCCTGGCCACCGTCTGCAACCAGCAGCAGTACACCTTCTGCAAGTATATCACCATGCTGGCCTACAATTACTCCGCCTGCATCCCCGTGCTCAGCGCGGACACCGCCGCCGCCCTGCCGGAGGACACCCTTGCCCTGGTGCGCCAGGTGTTCTGGGACCACCGCTACGATACGGCGGACAGCGGCGCGGCCTTTGAAGAGGAGTATATATCCCAGTGCGAAGCCAACGGCATGACGGTCATCCGGCCGGACAGCGATGAGCTGGCCCGCTTTCAGGCGGCGGTCAGGCCCGTCTGGGACCGGTATGCGGACAAGATCGGCGCGGAGCTGATCGAAAAGGTGGCCAATGCCCGCGGGTAAGCGCCCGGCGCAGGCAGACCGGCCGGAAGGGAGGCGGCGCACGTGAAGCTGTATTTTAAAGCTGCGGACAGGCTGTGGCGGGTGCTGGCCTATTTGCTGGCCGCCCTGCTGGCCGTGCTGGTGCTGATCGTATTCTGGCAGGTGATCTGCCGCTTTCTGCTGAAGGACGGGACCGGATGGACGGGAGAGGCGGCCACCCTGGTGTTCGTGTGGGTCACCTATCTGGGGGCTGCCCTGGCCATTCACCAGGGCTCCCAGATCTCCATGACGCTGCTGGTGGTCCGCGCAGGCCGGCCGGTGCGCCAGGTGATATTGCTGGTGCAGGCGGTGGTGTGCGAGGTATTTTACGGTGTGTTCACCGCCGCCGGGATCCGCGCCATGCAGAAATTCGCCCGGGTGAGCACTCCGGCGCTCACCCTGCCCATGTCCCTGGCCTACGGGGCCATCGCCGTCTCCGGCGCGGTCATGCTGCTCTACGGCGTGGGGGAGATCCTGAAGCCCATCATGCAGCTTGCCCGGCCGCAGGCGCAGTCCGGGGAAAAGGAGGAAGGCCCATGTCAATGACCGCGATCATGTTTCTGGTGTTCTTTCTCCTGATCTTCCTCTCCGTGCCCATCGGGTGGGCCCTGGGCATCTCCGCCGTGACCGGCCTGGTGCTGGGCGGTGGCGGGTTCAACCTGGTCCTGCTGGCCTCCCGGCTGTATAATTCCACCAACTCCTTCGTGCTCATGGCCCTGCCCTTCTTCATCCTGGCCGGAAATATCATGAGCCGGGGCGGGCTGTCCCGGCGGCTGATCGCCTTCTGCAAATCCCTCATCGGCTGGGCCCGGGGCGGGCTGAGCATGGTGAGCATCCTCACGGCGTTCTTCTTCTCCGCCATCTCCGGCTCCAACGCCGCCACCACCGCCGCCGTGGGCGGCATGATGGTCCCCGAGCTGGAGAAGCACGGCTACCCCCGGGAGGTGTCCGCCGCCACCGTGGCCGCCGCCGGCACCACGGGGATGGTGATCCCGCCCTCCTCCGGCATGGTGATCTATGCGGCCTGCTCCATGGGGACGGTCTCCTTGCCCGCCCTGTTTGAGGGCGGCCTTATCCCCGGGGTGCTGATGAGCGTATCCATGATGGTGGCGGCCTATTTCATGGCCCGCCACCTGAACATCCCCCGGGAGAAGTGGGGCGGGGTGCGCAATGTGGGCCGGACCTTCATCCGGGCCATCGGCGCGCTGCTCATGCCGATCATCATTCTGGGCGGCATCTACAGCGGTACCTTCACCGCCACGGAGGCGGCGGTGATCGCCTGCGTGTACGCCCTGATCGTGACCCTGTTCGTCTACCGGGACCTGACCGTGCGGGAACTGCCGAAAATCTTCTGGGAATCCGCCATCACCTCGGCGGTGGGCATGGTGGTGATCACCTGCGCGTCCATGTTCAGCTATGTGCTCACCAAGGAGCACATTCCGGAGCGGCTGGCCAGCCTGTTCCTGAGCTGGACGGACGACCGGCTGCTGATCTTGCTGCTCATCAACGCAGTGCTGCTCATCGCGGGCTGCTTTGTCACCCCCAGCTGCGCCATCGTGGTGCTGGTGCCCATCTTCCTGCCCCTGTGCACCGGCTTCGGCATCAGTCCTGTAGCCCTGGGTGTGATCATGGTGATGAACCTCTCCATCGGCGCCATCACTCCGCCGGTGGGCGGGTGCGTGTTCGTGGCCTCCTCCATTGCCCAGACCAATGTGGAAAAGATCTTCCGGCGGGTCATGCCGTTTTTGCTGGTGCTGCTGCTGGACCTGGCCCTGGTAAACGTGTTTGACGATCTGATCCTCTTCCTGCCCCGCCTCCTCGGCGAGCTCTGAGTCCCTCATGAATAAGACTGGAGCGGCACGTCCATTGGGGCGTGCCGCTCCGGCGATTTTGGGGCTGTTAATGTTAAATGGTTTCGGAGGCCGCAGATACGGTTTCCAACAGAGTGAATGCGGCGTTGTAAACTTTCGCTGCAAAACACGGGGAAAGGAAAAATGCAGCAAAAGTTTTCATTTTTCAATCGGGAAAACCTGTTCCGCCAAAGATACGATAACTTCAACATCTACACCTGTGCTAAAAACACTGCAAAAGGCACTGCGATCTGTATCACCCCAGATAATATGGACCTCTGGACCAATCAAATTGACTTTTTCAATCAGCAATCCGTCATATCCATGAATTTCGATTTGAGTTACCTTGGCATCTTCGGTATCCACATAGGTGTTGGTGCTCTCTCCTACGATACTGACATCATAATATAAGTACTCCGTTTCGCTTTTGATAAACCAAACTATTGCCGAATTGTCGGTAATAGAGACCAATTCCTCATCAAGCACAAACCCCTCCGGCGGGGCAGGAAAATGGTAGCCCACAAGGGTGATTCCGCCGTCGTCCGCCGTGGAGCCGGGCTGCCCGGGTACGTTCCCGGTGCCGGTCAGTTTCAGTTTGGTGGAGACATCCGAGACTTCAACCAGCAGATTGAGTGTCCCCACCCGAACCTCCGGTACCGCCGCATAGGCCACGGCAAACAGCATAATGCACGCGACGACAACCACAGAAACCTTGCTGAATACCCGGCGGACCGCCCGCAGGGCGCTCTTCCGCTTGGTTTTGGCCAGGGTCGAGCGGATGGTACGCAGGCAGCGCCGCTCCGTCTGCGGCGGCACGGCTGCCGCCGGGTCCTCCTGCAGAAGGCGGTTTTCCTCCCTCAGCTTCTCCCCTTCCTGCCGGGCTGCTTCGTCCATCAACAGAGCAAACAGTGCGTTTTCATAATTCTCCAGCAGCTGCTCATGCTTTGTCATCGCAGTCATTCCCTTCTGTTCGATATAGCACCCGCATGGCCTTTCGGCGTGTGCGGGTCAGCTTCATACGGATACTGCCCGGCTTGCACCGGAGCGCCTTGGCCAATTCGGCGTCCTCATAGCCCAGCAGATATTTGCCTTCCAATAAAAAGCGGTCTTCTTCGCTTAGCTGTTCCCACAGCGTTGAGAGATCCGTCCGACATTCGACCAGCGCCGCCAGGTCAACGGGCGAGGCTTCCTCTAAAAGCGGCTGTTCCACTTCTGTTCTGCGCCACTGCGCCCGCACCTGAGTGAAGGCGGTGTTCCTCACAATGGCACAGATGTAGTAGGGCAGCGCACGGCTGTCCAGTTCCCGCAGCCGGTCCACGCTGTTTATCATGCGGACAAGGCTTTCTTGCAGTACATCTTCCCGGTCCTCCGGCGCGGACAGATATTTCGCTGCCGTTTTGTACATCAGCGGGGAGTATTTATCGTAAAGTCCGGTCAGATACTCCCGGTCTTCCGGGGCGGCCAATGTGGAGATCATCATGATCATAGTGGTTTCTCTCTTTTCTCGCTGTTACATACAGGTTCAGAACTTGATCGTTTACGGAGACACTGCCGGTCGTCAGCTTGTGGGCGCTTCATAGAAAGCGCCCACAAGCTGCTATAGCTGCTGCCTAATATGATGCCCGGAGCCGCAAAACCCGACGCTGCGGCAGAAAAAGTTCCCTTCGTTTAAGCGGCAAGGTGGACGATCTCTCCGTCGGTCCGCAGGAGCAGGCAGCTGTGGCACACGACGGCGGCGCGGACGCCGTCCAGCGCCTGCACCGGGCGGGTCAGGCGCTCCGCCGGCAGGTCGGGGAACCAGCTTTGCCACCACTCGCCCCAGACCCACAGGCTCCCGTCCCTGCGAATCGCGAACGTATCGCCGACCTCCGCCGCCTCCGTCAGAATGACCTCGCCGGTGTCGCGCATCAGCGTGCCGTCCGCGCAAAGCACCGCGCCGGACGGGGAGACCTGCACAAAATCGCCCTCCAGCAGCTTTATGGCCTCGCTCCCGTCCCTCCACCGCCACAGGGAGCCGTCCTGCCCCACGGCATAGGCGGAAAGTCCGCTCACCGCCGCGGCGCGCACCTGGCTCATGACCTCCGTCAGCGTCGCCGGGCCGTTGGAAGACTCCTGCCCCGGCAGGCAGAACGGGCCCGAGCCGTAGATGTACAGCGTGCCGTCCCGCTTGAGGATGGCGGAGGCCCACTGCCCGCAGCACACGTCCGCCACATCCTCCATGAGCCTGACCGGCCGCATGGGGTCGCTGAGGTCGGCGCCCGGGTTCAGGGCCGTGTACAGCTCCGGCGCACACAGCCCCCACAGCGTCCCGTTCCGGTCGATGGCCATGGCCGGCAGACTGGTAGGACTGACGGAGACGCACACCGCGTCCTCCAGCAGGGAGAGGGGGTCGCTCTCCGGCGCTGAAAGGGTGCCGTAGTCCGGATAACCCCACATGACCAGCCGACCGCTTTCCTCGATACGGAAATACGCCTCGCCCGCGGTGGCAAGGGGGCGGCTCACAATGGGCAGCGGCTCCGCCTGAAGGGCTTCGCTGGACTGCGGCGCGGCAGGCGCCGCCGAGGGCTGCCCGGTGCCTGGCACGGGCGTGGACTCCGGCCGCATCCGGCAGACAATGCCGGTGTCGCACGGTTCATCGTAATCCTCTTTGCAGAACCTATGACGGTCGTAGTCATTTTCGTACAGAAGCACGGTGCCGTCTGTTTTGAGGATCATGGTGCGCAGATAGGTGGTATCCGCATCTGCCGCATCCTCCATCAGCTTCTCCGCCGGAGCCAGGGTGCCGGTCCCGTCCTCGTGATACAGCCGCTCCATCACCCACAGAGAGTCGTCTGTGCGGATCACGCCCAATGCGTGGGGCAGGCTCGAAGCCACCCGCTTCACATCTGTAAGAAGCAGGTCAAACTGATAATCGTCGGACCGTTCGCTCTCTGTTCTGCGGAAGCGGTACAACTGATCATCCTGCGTGATCAAAAGACTGCCCTCTGCCCAGCGCACATTGCTGCACACCGCCTGCGGGGAATCCGACGTGTCGTCCCATACATAGAGGGTATGGTCCGCTGTGATCAGGCAGCCGCCATAAAAACCGCCCGAAACCCAGATGACATCGTCCATGAGCTTTGTCATATCCGCGTCCCTCCGGCCATACTCGCCGGGGATCAGCAGCCCGTCTCCCCAGCCCCAAAGGGTCCCGTCGGACTGGAGCGCATAGCCGAAGGTAATGCATTGATCGGCCCAGACCACGTCCTCCAGCAGCCGGACCACAGGCAGGCTGCTGGATGGGAGCTCTATGGTATCCGCCCCGTCGGGAACCGGCGAGGAGATGCCCCAAAGGGTGCCCTCAGTGTCCGTGTAGAGAAACATATGCATCCCTGGGTATATGGCAGCCACGTCATGGGCCACCTCCAGCGGCTCCTGATAGGAATATTCCTTGCAAAGCCCGATACCGTTATACTCTTCCGCCTGTCCCCACATGAGCAGTGTGCCGTCCTCCCGCAGGGCGTAATACTGGCAGTCGGAGGACACGCCGATGGGGGAGGCGGGGTACAGCGCCAGGGGAAAGGATGCGGAGGTGTCAGGCACCGGCGTGATGAGCGGCAGCGCGGCCTCTGCCGCCGTCTCCGGGTCTACTGCATCGGCTTGGGCGGTGTGGAAGGTGTCGAAGCGCCAGCCGTCCTCCGTGCGGACCATGCGGATAGGAAAGTCGTAGGTGTAGTCCCAGCCGCTCTCCAGGCGGCGGTCCCGGTCCTCAAAGCTCTCGCCCTCATTGGGCCAGGGGGAGCTGTAATGTCCCGTCAGGGTGAACACGATCTCGTCGTCGGTCTTGGAGATGATGGTAAAGGTGTCGGGGAAACGGCGGTTGTAGTAGTAGCTGCCCCGGTCGCCGTAGGCGAAGTACAGGGTGCCGTCCACGTTGACGTAGCGGTCGCCGTTGAGGGCGGTCCAGCAGCCGTCTGTGAAGATGGAGCGGACCATGGCGTCAAAGTCTTCCCAGTTGGAGTAGCGGCCCCGGCACCGGGCGTAGGAGACACCGTTTACGTCCAGATCCCCGGCGGCATAGAAATAGTGGTCATCCCCCTCGGTCCAGTAGTCGAAGTCCTCCGTGCTGGCGCCGAACAGGTGGTTGTAGGCGCAGTGGGCCCGGCGGTAGAGCAGCTGCTGGTCCTCATCCAGAAAGTTGGGCACGGCGGCGTTGAGGCTGCTCTCACTCAGCGGCGGGTCGGCCGTCACATCGTAGGTGGGCGAGGGAGAGGGCTCCGCAGCAGAAGCTTCAGTGGGCGCGGCGGAAGGCGCGGGCTCCGCCGGGGCGGCGCAGCCCGCCAGGGCCAGCAGCAGGATCAGTGCCAACATGGGCAGATACTTTTTCATCTTTGATTTCCCCACATATCGCAGTATTTGGATCTTTATTATAATAACTTCCTGCCCGGACAAAACGCAACACAGAAAACATATAAAAAATATAAGGGAGCGGAGGCTTTATCTCCGCTCCCTTCAAAACGACCTTAGGTTTTTTGACGGTCTGAGCCCGGGGCCGCTTCAGCCGCTTCTGCGGCCCCGGGCTGTGATTTTTATTCTTCCTTCACCCGCAGGACGTAGAGCCCGTCCTGGTAGGTGTCCATAAAGATGTTGCCCCGGTCGTCCACCACGCAGTCCTCGGTGGTGGCAATGCACGGGCCCACATTGGTCTTGATGCGGTGCTCCGCAGGGTTGGGCGGAATGAAGTAGGCCAGCTCCTTGATGTAGTAGGGATCGGACACGTCGTACACCCGCATGCCCGCATGAAAGTAGCAGCAGTACACCCGGTCGCCCCGCTGCTCCAGCCAGGGCTTGCCGCTCATGGGCTCGTGGATGTTGTGCGGCCCGAAGGGGCCCTGGCAGCCCAGCCCCATGTCGTTGAAGTTGGGCCAGGGGAAGTTTTCGGGCACCTCGGGATAGGGGAACTCCGCCACCAGCACCGGATGGGTCGGGTCGCTGACGTCCACCATGTGCAGGTTGTTCAGGCTCTGGGGCATTCCCTGAAGCTTCTCCTTGGTGAACCAGGCGAAGCGCTCTCCCTCGTTGGTCACCACCACCAGGTCCCGCCCGGGCAGGGGAAGGGCGGTGTGGGTCTTGGCGCCGGCGAAATGGCTGGAGAAGGGCGGCTGGAAGGGAAGCCGGCTCAGCAGTCTGGGGCGGGTCACGTCGCTGACGTCCAGAATGACCAGCCCCGCACCGGCGTAGCCGCAGTAGGCGATACCGTCCCGCACGAAGGGCGGGCCGTGGAGCCAGCCCTTCTTCATAAATTCCGGGCTGTGGGGCGCGGCGGGGTCGAAGGTGCGCCCGGCATAGCCGTCGGCAAACTGCTCCGGCAGCCACCAGCGGCCCACCTCCACAGGCCGGGCGGGATCAGCGATGTCCACGATGCGGTAGATCATGCCCTCAAAGCTGCGGCAGTCGGAGGACACGTGGACGTAGCGCCCGCCGTTGTAGTAGAAGCGGTGCACCCCGTTGGCCCCGCGGATACCGTTGTCCCACTCCCCCAAAAGCCTGGGATGGACGGGGTCCGAAGCAATGTCGTAGATCTGGAAGCCGCTCCGGCCCCGACCGAATTTGGCGGGATCGTAGGCCCCCGCGGCCCCCGCGGCGCTGGCCCCGCAGGAGAGGGCGGTGATCAGCAGACCGTCCGCCGCCTGGATCTTGCCCACCTTCTGCTTCGGGTCGTCCTCCGCCACGGAGAATTTCCCCACCAGGACCGGGACGCGGGGATCGGTCACGTCCAGAATGGGGCACACCGGGTTGCCCCGGCCCGCGCCGTACAGATAGTAGCGGCCGTCGAAGCGGTGCATGGCCATCTGGAAAATGGCCATGCCCTCCAGATCGTGAAAGGCCAGGACCTCCATATTCTTGCTGTAGCCCCGGTTGTGTTCGCCCCGGGCGTAAAAGGGCAGTTTATCCATTGTACAGTCCTCCCTCCACAGGTTTGTCTCCCTCCTCCCGGTACAGCTGCGGCAGTATCTCCGCCAGACGGGCGAATTCCTTTACCGCATGCTGGCCGATGTTCAGGATGGGCTGGATCAGGGCGGGATCCTCTCCGCCCCCCGGGCCCTTCCAGCCGCCGGATCCGTCCGGTACGGCGCCGTACCAGAAGTGGCTGTACAGGGTACCGCCGGACCCGTCCGGCCGGTCGGCGAAAAAGTGCAGCATCCGCGTGCCGCCGCAGAGGGCGGCGCACCCCTGGCGCTCCAGCTCCGCCCGGTCGCACTCCAGGAAGCTGCGCGCGGAAATATCCTGAAAGACAATGGGGTGCCAGGCAGTGGGCCCGGCCGCGCCGGCGCTGAGGCTGTCGATGGGAGTGGACTCGTACACCAGGTGGACCGCGTCCCCGCCGTGCGTCTTTTCATACAGGTCCAGCGCCGGGTCGCTCAGCTTGCATCGGTACTCCAGAGAGGGTGAGATGCCGAAGTGGGCAGGGGGAAACCAGAGCATGTAGCGCAGATCCTCCAGCGCGTGCCAGGCGAACCACCACTGGAACATCCGGCTGTCCGCGCCGGGAAATTCCGTGCGCGCACACATCACCCCCGTGCCATCCGGAAAAAGGGTCCAGCCCTCGTTCCAGCTGCTGCGCCGGTACTCCGGGTCCAGAAGCCTTCGGGCGTCCCGGATGTGGAGCATCTTCCCCGCCTCTCTGCGGCTGTAGAGCTGATAGAGCCCCGCCTTCTCCCCCCAGGCCCGCACGTCGCCGCGCAGGTGAAAGGGGGTCTGCCAGTACTGCGTGTAGTATTTGGCGTAGGGCCGGGCCAGCTCGGCGGGGGTGAGCTCCCGGGGCCCGGCCTGGGGAAGCTCCGCCGCGGCGCGCAGGGACCTCCCGTCCGCCCCGAGGTCAAAGTCCGCGCCCAGCCCCTCCAGCGCCGGGACGGCGGGGACGTATCCGGGCCCCTCCTGCCATATCTTCAGGCGGACGATGCGCCCGCCCCGCTCCAGCACGGCGGTGTCCCCCTGCCGGGTCAGATAGGCGTGCATCACCCGGGGAAAAAAGGGCAGGGGCAGCTCCGGTCCGCGCCGGGTGGCGCGCAGGGGCCCGCCCACGGGCACCCCCACCCGGAGGATGTCTTCCGTCTTTGCCCGCCTGCTCAGCAGCGTACAGGCGCAGCGTCCTTCCTCCAGCACGGCCAGCGTGGCCAGCCGGGGCAGCTGCTTCAGTTCTTTCTCCATATGCGGGACCTCCGAAAAAATAGCGGGGCGGCCGGGCCCAGGAAAGGGCTCCCGGCCGTCCCGTAAAACGATGGCGGATGCGGTTCAGATGGTATCCCCGAACCGGGCGTAGAGCTCGGGCAGGATGGCGCCCAGCTGCGTCCACTCGCTGTCGATATAGTCGGCCAGCATCTGGGTGTGCTCGGGGGTGGGCTGGATGCCGTTGACGTCGAAGCGCCTGGCCTCCCGCCGCAGGATCTTATAGCCCTCCCAGAGGTGGGTCTGCACCTCCACGCCGTCCGCCGTATCCCGCACCACGGTGATCACGGCGTTGAGCCACTTCTTCTGGGGATCGGTCACAGCATGCTCCTGCCGGATGACCGTGCCGCCGATGGTAAGCGCGCCGGAGCGGGCGTACCGGTCCAGATCCAGGCCCTGGTCGGCGGGGCTGTAGTAGTAGGTCACGTTCTCCGTCAGCGTGCCGCCGATGCTGTCCACAGTGTAGACGATGATGCCCTCGCTCTTCTGCTCGTGGGACAGGTAGGGGCGGCGGATCTTCTCCTCGTCCAGGGCGCTGACGCCGGCGGAGTGGTGGGTCTCTCCGTTGAAGGCCATGTGGTTCACCGGCTCCAGCCCGTGCCAGGCCACCGCCCACTGGAGCATATCCCGGGTCACGCCGGGCAGGGTCCTGCGCACCGTCAGGTAGGAGGCCCCGTCGGACAGCATGCACCAGCCGCTCACGGCGCTCACGGCGGCGCTGTCCAGCACGATGTTCAGGTCGTCGGGCAAAATGGCCCTGGCGGGGTCCAGCGCGGGGACGGAGCCCTGGGCGTGCACTGCCGGGCGGGCGCAGTATCCCGCCGCGGCCAGGGTCTTCTCGGTATCTTTCAGTTCACGTAACATGATCACTGCCTCCTTACTTGCCGGCCTTTGCGGGCTGATAGGGATAGGTCTCGATGGGGACGCGCTCGAAGGAGACCACGGCCTCGTCGGAATCCTCCGCCTTCTTCAGCACGATCCACTTCAGGAAGTTCTCGTCATCCCGCTCCGGATAGTCCTCCCGCTGGAACCAGCCGCGGGTCTCTCTGCGCTCCAGGGCGGCGGTGAAGAACATCTTGGCGCAGGACACCATGCTGGTCACCTCGTTGCACTTGAACAGGTCGTGCATGTCGGCGGCGTACAGATAGGCCAGGCGCTCCTCAATGCCCCGGATGATCCCCAGCCCTTCCTTCAGGCGGGACTCCTCGCAGTACAGGGTATAGCCCAGAGAGGCCATCACCCGCTGCACGTCCAGCACCAGCTCGTCGGGGTCCACGCCGCCGGCGCGGGTCATGGGGGCCAGGGCGCGGCTGCGGTATTTGACGAGCTCTGCCTCGTCGATCTCCCGCTGGGGCGCACCGCCGGCGATATACCGGGCCGCGCTGATGCCGGCCTCGTTTCCGGAGTACTCGGCGAAGGGCAGGCCGCTGCCGCGCACACGGCCCGGCGGGCAGCAGACGGCGCCCATCACCCGGCTGCCGCTGTAGCAGGCGTCACCGGCGGCAAACAGGCCGGGGATGTTGGTCTTCATCTCGATATCCACCTTCAGGCAGGACTGCTCGCCGATCAGGATGGGCATCAGCTCGTCGGTGGACATATGGGTGGCATTGTTGAAGGCGGTAATGCCCCGCAGCTGGTCGGCCAGAGGCCGGGTGCCCGGAGGGGAGACAGGGGCAATGCGGATGTTCTTGGAGGGGTTGATGTAGTGCATGGGGCCCTTGCCGGCCTTCATCTGCCTGTACCACTCCGCCACGGTGGCCGCGTCGATATCCGCATCCTCGGGGGTACGGTGCATGGTGCCGATGTTCTCCCCCTCGTTGTTGAAGATCCAGTCCTCCGAGCGGGCCACGGGGGCGAAGAAGCCGGTGTTGCTCCACTGGAAGAAGGTGGAGAACTCGCAGTTGGTCATCTCCGCGCCGGCCCGCCAGGCGGCCGCCAGGCCCTCGCCCCGGCTGCAGGACCACATGGGCATGCAGCGGTAGTTCTGGTCGCCGTTGCAGACGATCACAGCCTTGGCGTGGAAAACGTACTCCTGGCCGTCCTCCAGGCCGTAGCCCAGGGCGCCGGCCACAGCGCCGTCCCGCAGCAGGAAGTCCACGATGCCCACCCGGTCCACAAAGGCGATTCTGGCGCGCTGCGCGGCCTTCTTCAGCTCGATCATGTAGGTCATCTCCACAGAGGCGGAGCGCCAGGGGTGGACGAAGTTGACCTTGGGGTTTTTGGTGTAGAGCCGGCCGTCCTCGTTGCGGACCCAGACCTTGCCGGTGTACTGCTCCATGAGCTCCACATTGTCGTTCAGGGCGCTGATGTACTTGCGCTGGGCGGTCTGCTCGTTGAGATAGTCGCCGATCTTCTCGATGTCAAAGGCGAGGAATTCCTCCAGATCCACCTCGTCGGAGAGCACGTCGAACACGCCGCCGCCCCGGGTGGCCTTGCCGCCGCGGGCGGCAAAGTACTTGTCCACCACCACCACGCTGGCCTCGCTGTTCTCCTTCTTGACGGCCAGAGCCGCCATAATGCCGGCCAGACCGCCGCCTACCACTACGGCGTCGTACGTCATATCATTTCGCTTCATCGGTGCTCCCCTCCTTATCGAATATTGGTGGTGACCACTTCACGGGGGAACATGAAGGAGTCGTAGTCAGGCACCAGCTTGAGCGCCTTGGTCTTGCAGTAGATCTCACAGTGGCCGCACTGGACGCAGTCCTTGATGTAGGGGAAGACGGGCCTGCGGCCCTCCTTGTCCCAGCGGATGGCGTCCACAAAGCAGGCGCGGTAGCAGGCGCCGCAGCCGGTACACAGGGCCTTGTTGACAATGATGGTATTCATAGCGGTTCTTTTTCCTCCTTGTGAGCGCGCTCGTCTGCGTCAGGCGGCGGGGCGGTCCACGGGGACCTTGCCGACCTTTTCGTCATGCTTGCGGATGATGAGATACACGGCCAGGAAGATGGGGTTCAGGGCCATGAAGCCGTACAGGATGTACATGACGGCCGCGGTATTGTTGAAGTGGGCGGCGATAACGCCGGCCAGCGTGGACAGACCGATGCCCACCACGCGGGCCAGTATGCCGCTGATACCGTTGACCGTACCGGCGCGGGGACCGGCCACCTCGGGCTGCTGGATGTTCAGCGTGCGGGGGGCGATGATCATGGCGGACATGCCGATGCCGCCGATGAGACAGCAGATGCGGGCGATGGTGATATCAAAACTGTTGTAGCCCACGGCAAAGGAGATGCAGGCGACCATGCCGATGATAAAGCTCACCAGCGGCATGCTGTTGTAGCCCTTTTTCTTCACCAGCTTGAAGATCAGCCCCTGCAGGCAGAAGTAGCCGATGAGGGAGCCGATGTTGGTGAACATGGTCACCTTGCCGGCCATGGCCCGCTCCAGGCCCCAGTTGGGGTCCCGCTGGAGGATGATGGCGGCATAGGTGGAGCAGGTCATGATGGTGGCACCCTGGGCGATATCCGCCACCCAGAGGCTCCAGATGCGGGGGACCTTCACCAGCGCCAGGAAGTTCTTGATCAGGCCGGTCTCGCTCTTGTCATAGGTGGGCTTCACCTCGGCCTCCATCTGTCCGCGCTCGGGACAGAGGAACCAGAACAGGAAGAAGGTGGCGAACAGGATCACGGCGCACACGATCCACAGGC
>CAKUHW010000004.1 GCA_934659415.1 uncultured Oscillospiraceae bacterium | reverse complement strand
CCCCAGAACTTGTGGTCATCACGGCGGAAGTATTTGTAAAAGTCCAGCTGCTCCTCCCAGGGGATGATCTGCCGTTCCAGCGCCTGATAGATGCGCTCGGCGCTGAACACCGGGCACTCCTGCCGCAGCCGGTCGTACACGTCCTCCCGGAACAGGGGGATGACCATGGCCACCGTCTTCACATCCATGGAGTCCAAAATGGACTCCACCGCAATGTCACAGGCCACGTCCCACAACGCCGGGTCTCGGTCGCCCCTGTGGAAGGGGTGGCGGAAGAGGCAGTGGAGCACCATGTGCAGGTAGGTGCGGTTGAGCTGGATCATGTCGTCCACGTACTGCCGCTGCAAGTAGGTGGGGTTGTAGAGGATGTTCACCCCGTCGGTGGCGATGGTGGCGGTGTTCAGGTTCATCTGGTAGCCCAGCCCGCTCAGCGCCAGGTCGAAGAAGCGCATGGACAGGTAGAGCTCGTTCCGGGAGGCGGATAAAATGGCGTTGCCGATGCGGGTCAGCCGTTCTTTGTTCTCATGCACAGTCGCGTTCCCTCCCTTTATAGGTCAAAGGATTTGTCTGCCCAGCTGGTGGACGCCTTGGGCTGGGTCTTGGCCAAGATGCGGCTGGTGAACCGGGGATGATCCAGCCGCTGGGCGCAGGTGAGCAGGGACAGGTCCAGCAGCTCCCGCAGGATGCGCCGCTGGAAGCGCAGGTGTTTTCTGCCGGGCAGCAGGTCCCGGCAGCGCAGCGCCACATAGACCGCCGCGCCCAGGCCGGAGACGTACTGGGCGATCACCGTGGCGATGGCCGCCCCCGCCACGCCCCAGGAGAATACCAGGACGAACAGCAGGTCCAGGCCGATGTTCAGCAGGGCGGAGATGCCCAGAAACCACAGCGGCGCCACGGAGTTGCCTGCGGAGCGCAGCAGACAGGAGAAAAAGTTATAGAGAAAGGTGGCCGCCAGCCCGGCAAAGATGATCACCAGATATTCCCGCATGGAGGCGTACAGCTCCAAAGGGATCTGCAGAAAGCGCAGGATGGGATCGAGCAGCAGGTAGACGGCGGCGTTCAGCGCCAGAGTGACCAGGGCGATGAGGCAGAAGGCGTGCCCCACCGTGCTGCGCAGCGTCTCCCGGTCCTGCCGGCCGAGATAGATGGAGAACAGTGCCCCCGCGCCCATGGACAGGCCCAGGAAGATGGAGGTGAGAAAGGTCATCAGGGTGTAGGCTGAGCCCACAGCGGCCAGGGCGTCCTTGCCCAGGGCCTGGCCGACGATGAGGGTGTCGGCGATGTTGTACAGCTGCTGGAGCAGGTTGCCCGCCATCATCGGCAGGGCGAAGAGGAGCAGGCCCTTGGTGATGCTCCCCCGGGTCAGGTCGCGATACATAAGAGAATTACCTCGCTGTGTTGAAATGATAAGCGCTCAGGGAGCGGCCCAGCGGTACACCCGGGTCTCCCAGGGGCGGAGGATCAGACTGCCCGAGGGGGGATAGTTGCCCAGGAGCAGCTCCGCCCGGGACAGGTCGAACCCCCGGGGGGCGCGGAAGACCGTGGGCACGTCGGAAAAGGCGCACACCACCAGCAGCCGCTGTCCCTGGTATTCCCGGGCGTACAGGTACAGGCGGGAGGAGCCCTTGCAGAACTCCCGGTAGGTCCCGTGGCGCACCTCGGGCAGGGCCTTGCGCAGGGCGATGGCCCGGCGGTAGAAGTTCAGCAGGGAATCCGGGTCGTTCTCCTGGGCGGCGGCGTTGACCTCACGGTAATTTTCGTTCACCGGCATCCACGGCGTGCCGTCGGTGAAGCCTGCATTGGGCCCCGCGGTCCACTGGACGGGGGTGCGGGCGGAGTCCCGGGAGGAGCGCCACAGCCGGTGCAGCCGCCGGGCGGGAGATCTGTGCAGAGCGGCGTGCTCATACTGCCAGCGGGTCTGCACGTCGGTGTATGCCGCCGGGTCCTCCGGCCGCCAGTTGGTCATGCCCAGCTCCTGCCCCTGATAGAGGAAGGGGGTGCCCTGCTGGAACAGATAGGCCGCCGCCAGCAGCTTGCCGCTCTCCGTGCGGAAACGCTCGCTGCCGTAGCGGGAGATGACCCGGGGATGATCGTGATTTTCCAGGTAGAGGGCGTTCCAGCCCCTGCCGTACAGAGCGGTCTGCCACTGCCGGAAGGCGCGCTTCAGCCGCCGCAGGGAAAAGCGGGTGGGTATCCAGTCGGTAAACAGGCAGTCCGCGCACATGCACTGGAACTGGATCATCATATCCAGCTCGCCGCTGCCCTCCTCGGCGATGTAGTCCAGCGCCCGCCGGGGCCGCACCAGCGGGGCCTCGGCGATGGTCATGCAGTCGTACCGGTCCAGCACATCCCGCCGGAACTCGGAGAGGTACTCGTGGATATGGGGGCCGTGGTTGTACTGGAAAATGCCCTTCTGGATGGGCAGCGGCCAGTCGTTGGGCAGGCCCTCCTTTTTGGAGATATAGGTGATCACATCCTCCCGGAAGCCGTCCACCCCCATGTCCAGCCAGAAGCGGAGGATGCCCTTCACCTCTTCCCGCACCCGGGGATTGTCCATATTCAGATCGGGCTGCTTTACAGCGAAGATGTGCAGGTAGTACTCCTGCCGCACCTCGTCCCACTGCCAGGCCCTGCCCTCAAAGGCGCTGTCCCAGTTGTTGGGGAGCCTCCCGTCCGGCCGGGCGGGCCGCCAGATGTAGTAGTCCGTGTAGGGCTCGATCCTCCGGCGGCTCTTCTGGAACCACTCGTGCTCATCGCTGGTGTGGTTCACCACCAGGTCCATGATGACCTTCATGCCCCGGCTGTGGGCCCCCTCCAGCACGGCCCGGAAGGCCTCCATGCCGCCGAACGCTGCATCGATATCCCGGTAGTCGGAGATGTCGTACCCGCAGTCTGCCCCCGGGGAGGGGTAGAGAGGGGAGAACCAGATGCCGTCCGCCCCCAGAGACTTGATGTAGTCCAGCCGTTTCAGCACACCCCACAGGTCGCCCATGCCGTCGCCGTTCCCGTCCTGAAAGCTCCGGGGCCAGATCTGATAGAATACCATGTCCTTATACCAGCGCCTGCGCTCCATGCAAAGCCCTCCTTTTTTGAATCAAACTCATTATATCATAAAATATCAGGGGAGAAAACACCCTGTTTTTTGTCTGCCGGGGCAGAAAAAGCGGCCTTGAAGTTGACAGGTCCTTTTCCGGCGGATATGATAGAAGAGACTTCATACAGGGAGGGATGACCATGGAGGTACGTTTCCCGGAGGGGATGCTGCTGGGCGTGGCCTCCGCCGCGGCGCAGATCGAGGGCGGAGACGTGGACAGCACCTGGAATGACTGGTACCGGAAGGGGCACATCAAGGACGGCAGCGACCCCGCCGCCAGCGACCACTGGCAGCGCTGGCAGGAGGACACCGCGCTGCTTGGCGCAGTAGGGGTGAAGGTGTGCCGCCTGGGGCTGGAGTGGGCCCGGCTGGTGCCCGCGCCCGGCCAGGTGGATGAGAGCGCCGTGACCCGCTACCGGGAGGAGCTGGAGGCCATCCGGGCCCAGGGGATCCGCCCGCTGCTCACCCTGCACCACTTTGCCGATCCCATGTGGTTTGCCGCCAGGGGCGGCTTCAGCCGCAGGGAGAACCTGAAAGACTTTCTGGACTTTGTCACCCTGGCGGTGCGCCGCTTCGGCGACCTGGCGGAGGATTACATCACCATCAACGAGCCCAATGTGTATGCCCTCAACGGCTACGCCTGGGGCCTCTGGCCGCCGGGGGTCCGGTCCTATCCGGCCTGCTTCCGGGTGCTGGAGAATATGGCCTGGTGCCACATCAGGGCCTACGGCATCATCCACCGCCTGCGCCGGGAGATGGGCTATACCGGCACCATGGTGGGCTTTGCCAACCACCTGCGGGACTTCGCGCCGCTGAATCCCCAAAATCCCGTCCACTGCCTGTGCGCCCGCACGGCCCACTGGCTGGTGCAGGGGGCGATCACCCGGGCCATGACCCTGGGGGAGTTCGCCCTGCCGCTGCACAACTGGGGCAGGCTGCCCCTGGGGCAGTACGCGGATTTCCACGGGGTGAACTACTACACCCGCTCCACGGTGTCCGGTCTGGCGGACGGGGTGTGCCCCGGCTCCCCCCGGAACGATCTGGACTGGGAGATCTGGCCCCAGGGCCTGGTGAACTGTGCCCGGGAGGTGTACCGCCTGCTGCCCAGGCCCATCTGGGTGACGGAGAACGGCACCTGCGACCGGGACGACCGCTTCCGCGCCCGCTATCTCTATGAGCACTGGAAGGCCATGGCCGAGTCCGGCCTGCCCTTTGAGCGCTACTATCACTGGTGCTTCTGCGACAATTTTGAGTGGCTGGAGGGCAACAGCGCCCGGTTCGGTCTGGTCCATGTGGACTACGGGCACGGCCGCGCCCGGATGGTGAAGCCATCCGGAGAGTTCTTCGCGGCCTGCTCCGCCGCGGGCGGAGTGACGGAGGAGCTCTACAGGCGCTATGTGAAAGGCGAGGTGTATGACGTGCGATGATCCGCTTTGCTGACGGAGTGTTTCACCTCTCCGGCGAGGGCTTTTCCGTGCTGCTGCGCCCCGGGCCCCACGGCCTTGTGGAGCAGCTCCACTTCGGCGCGCCGGTGGAGGGGACGGACGCGGCCGCCCTGGCCGTCCGGCCGGGCACCGGCTGGGGGGACAGCATCCTGCCCGATGAGGACGATCCGGCCTCCTGTCCGGACATCCTGCCCCTGGCCTGGAGCGGGGCGGGAACGGGGGACTTCCGGGAGAGCCCCATAGAGCTGGAGAACGCCGCGGGCCCCATCCCGGCGCCCCTGCGCTATACCGGGTACCGCCTGCTGTCCGCTCCCCGGGGACCGGAGAACGGCCTGCCCCGCCTGCACGGCGGAGAGGACGCCCTGGAGCTCACCCTGGAGATGCCCGGGGTCCGGCTGCGGCTGTACTGGGCGCTGTACGGGGAGGTGCTCACCCGGCGGTGCGTGCTGGAGAACACGGGGGAGGAGCCCCTGTGTCTTCGCAGGCTGATGAGCTTCTGCGCGGACCTGCCCGGGACCTACGAGATGATGACCCTTGACGGCGGGTGGATCGCCGAGGCCCACCCCCATATCACCCCTGTGGGGGAGAGCCGGGTGGTGAACGAGAACACCTCGGGCTTTTCCTCCAACCGCCATAACCCCGGCTTTCTGCTGTACCGGCCGGGGGCGGGGGAGGACCACGGGACGGTGTACGGCTTCAACCTGATCTGGTCCGGGAGCCATTACAGCTCGGCCCGGCGGTCCCTGCAGGGGCTGACCCGGGTGATGGGGGGCCTCTCCCCGGAGCACTTCCGCTATCCTCTGGCCCCGGGGGAGCGCTTTGAGACACCGGAGGCGGTGCTGGCCTGGTCCCCCGACGGGTTCAACGGCCTGAGCCGGAAAATGCATGCCTTTGTGAACGCCCATGTGGTGCCGGAGTACTGGGCGGGCCGCCCCAGACCGGTGCTGTACAACAGCTGGGAGGGCTGCGGCTTTGCCATCGATCAGCGCCGCCTGCTGGCCCAGGCCCGCAGGGCGAAGGGGCTGGGCTGCGAGCTGTTTGTGCTGGACGACGGCTGGTTCACCGGCCGCAGCAGCGACCGGGCCGGACTGGGCGACTACACGGTGGACCGCAAAAAGCTGCCGGAAGGTCTGGCCGGGCTGGCGGGGCAGATCAATGCCCTGGGGCTTGACTTCGGCCTGTGGCTGGAGCCGGAGGGGGTGAACCCGGACAGCGCCCTCTTCAGGGCCCGGCCGGAGTGGGCCCTGCCCGGTCCTCTGGGCCGGCATGAGCGGCTGCTGGACCTCGCCCTCCCGGAGGTACGGGACTACATCGTCCGCCAGGTGAGCGCCCTGCTGGACAGCGCGCCCATCACCTATGTGAAGTGGGACATGAACCGCCATTCCTGCGCGCTGGGGGCCAGGACCTACGACTATATCCTGGGCCTTTACGACGTGCTGCGCCGCATTTTTGCCCCCCGGCCCCAGGTGCTGCTGGAGACCTGCGCCTCCGGCGGGAACCGGTTCGACCTGGGGATGCTGGCCTTCTCCCCGCAGATCTGGGCCTCGGACGACACCGACCCGGTGGAGCGGCTGGACATCCAGCGGGGGCTGTCCTATCTGTACCCGCAGTCCGCCGTGGGAGCCCATGTGTCCGCCGCGCCCCATGTCCAGACCCTGCGGGCGACCCCGCTCGCCACCCGGGGCAACGTCTCCTTCTTCGGCGTGCTGGGCTATGAGCTGGACCTGACCCACCTGCTCCCGGTGGAGGAACGGGAGATCCGGCGGCAGATCAGCTGGTACAAGCAGCGCCGGGAGACCCTGCAGTTCGGCATTTTCTCCCGGCTGGAGGCCGCCCCCGGCGCCCAGGCCTGGCAGGCGGCGGACGGGCGGCGGGTGGTCGCGGGGGTGTTCCAGCGCCTGGTCCATGCCGCGCCGCCCTATGAATTTCTGGCCCTGCGGGGGCTGGAGCCGGGCAGACGCTACCGGGTGAGCGCCCGGGAGCAGGGGGTCCGTGTGGGGCCCTTCGGAGAGCTGCTGAAGTACGTCGCCCCCGTCCGGCTGGATCCCAACGGAGCGGTGCTGCGGGCGGCGGACCGGCGGTATGAGCTGAAGGAGACCATGGAGCCCTTCTGCGCCACCGGCGCGGCCCTCATGGCCGGCTGGGCCCTGCCGCCCCGCTTTGCCGGGACCGGCTATGATAAGAGCCTGCGGGTGCAGGGAGATTTCGGGTCCATGATTTTTGAGATCGAGGAGGAGTCACGGTGAAAAACGCGGAGCGCCGCAACCACTACTTTTTCGGCCTGGGCACCATCGGCCGGGACATGTTCTATTCCTTTGAGGCCAACGCCCTGCTCTATTTTCTCTCCAATGTGCTGTCCCTGCCGCTGCACATCTTTGTGATCACCAGCACCCTGCTGTCCGTCCTGCGCATTGCCGATGCCCTGAACGATCCCATCACGGGCCTGGTCATCGACAACATCCGCTCCCCCTGGGGCAAGTTCAAGCCCGCCATTCTGGTGGGCGGCGTGGCCAGCGTGGCCTTCTACCTGGTGCTCTTCGGGGACGTGGGGACCGGCGCGGCCTTTGTGGTGATCTTTGCCTTGGCCTATGTGCTCTGGGACATCAGCTACGGCATCAACGACATTGCCTACTGGACCCTGATGCCCGCCCTGACCCATGACCAGAAGGAGCGGGAGAAGATCGGCGCCTTTGCCCGCATCTGCGCCAACATCGGGATGTACATCATCATGGTGGGCTGGCAGCCCATCACTGCCGCCCTGGGCAACACCCAGCGGGCCTGGTTCCTGGTGGCCCTGGCGGTGAGCGCCCTCTACCTTTTGTTCCTGCTCTTCCCCCTGCTGGGGGTGCGGGAGGACCGCTCCTGCTATGAGAAGGAGGAGAAGACCACCCTGCGCCAGATGTGGCACGCCCTCACCGGGAACGACCAGCTCATGTGGACCACGCTGTCCATGGCCCTGTTCATGATCGGCTACTGCACCACCACCGCCTTTGCCAGCTACTATATGCAGTACCTCTACGGGGATATCGGCAAATACGCGGTGCTGGCCGCCGTGTGCGGCGTGGCCCAGCTGGCGGCCCTGGTGATCTTCCCGCTGTTCTCCAAACGCTTTACCCGCCGGCAGCTGTATAGCCTGGCCACGCTGCTGGTGGTGATCGGCTACGTGGTGTTCTTCTTTGCCGAGCGGTCTCTGGGACTGATCGCGGCGGCCGCGGTGGTCATCTTCGTGGGGCAGGCGTTTATCCAGCTGCTGATGCTGATGTTCCTGGCAGACACCATCGAGTACGGCCAGTGGAAGCTGGGCAGGCGCAATGAGTCCGTCACCTTCTCCATCCAGCCCCTGGTGAACAAGATCGGCGGCGCGCTGTCCACGGCCCTGGTGAGCGTGTCTCTGGTGCTGTCCGGCATCAAGTCCGGCAACACGGCGGCCGAGACCATCCAGGCGGGAGGCAAGCTGGTGGTGAAGTGCGCCATGTTCGCCCTGCCGCTGCTGTTCATCGTGGCGGGGTATGTGATCTACCTGAAAAAGTTCCGGCTGGACGAGAAGCGCTACGGCGAGATCGTGGCGGAGCTGGAGGCGCGGGGCGAGCTGGCTCCGAAAGCTTGACAGGGCCGCGCCCCGGTTGTACAATAAACAGACAAAAATAAAACGGAAGCGCCCCAGAAGCGGGGCGCTTTCCGCTGTACGGAGGAAAAGCGATGGGTGAGATCATTCTGCTCAAGCAGGGCGAGATGGTGCTGAAGGGCCTGAACCGCCGGGGCTTTGAGGACAAGCTCATGGGCAATGCCAAGCGCCGCCTGAAGAAATACGGGTCCTTCCGGGTGTACACCCGGCAGTCCACCACCTATGTGGAGCCCCTGGACGACAGCTGCGACTTTGAGGGCGCCTGGCAGGCCATGGAGAAGCTGTTCGGCGTGGCCGGGCTGTGCCGGGCCCGCAGCTGCCCCAAGGATAAGGACGCCATTCTGGCGTGCGCCGTGGAGTACCTGGGGGACAAGCTGGCCGCCGCCCGCACCTTCAAGGTGGAGACCAAGCGGGCGGACAAGTCCTTCCCCCTGAACTCCATCCAGCTGAGCCAGTACATCGGCGGCGAACTGGACGAGCTGTACCCCAACCTGAAGGCCGACATGCATGACCCGGAGCTCACCGTCCATGTGGAGGTGCGGGACTTCGAGGCTTTTGTCCACGCCGGGCCCGAGCCGGGAGCCGGCGGCCTGCCCGTGGGCATGGGGGGCCGGGCGCTCTCCCTGCTGTCCGGCGGCATCGACTCCCCCGTGGCTACCTGGATGATCGCCAAGCGGGGGGTGATCGTGGACGCCATCCACTTCTACTCCTACCCCTACACCTCCCCCGAGGCCAGGGAGAAGGTGCTGGACCTGGCCCGGCTGCTGACCCCCTACACCGGCAAGCTGTGCGTCCACGTGGTGCCCTTCACCGAGATTCAGGAGGAGCTGCGCCGCAGCTGCCCGGAGGAGCTGTTCACCATCCTCATGCGGCGCTTCATGATGCGCATCGCCTGCCGGGCGGCGGAGAAGAACGGCATCGCCGCCCTGGTCACCGGCGAGTCCGTGGGCCAGGTGGCCAGCCAGACCCTGGACGCCATGGCCTGCACCAACGCCGTGTGCGACCGGCCGGTGCTGCGCCCCCTGGTGGGCATGGACAAGGAGGAGATCGTCCGGGTGGCCCGGCACATCGGCACCTTTGAGACGTCCATCCTGCCCTATGAGGACTGCTGCACCGTCTTTACCCCCAAGCACCCCCGCACCAAGCCCAGGGTGGAGGAGCTGGAGGAGGCCGAGCGGGCCCTGGATGTGGAGACCATGGTGGACAAGGCCGTGGCCGGTATCGAGCGGGTCCTGCTGGGAAACTGAACCGGATAAAAAAGTACGCCCGGCCCACGGATGCGGGCCGGGCGCGGTTTTGTATTCAGAACATTTTGGCCAGGCAGGCGACCAGGGTCTTGATGTCCTGGCCGGAGGTGTTGACGCACAGGTCGTAATTGTTCATATCGCCCCACTTGCGGTCGGTGAAGTACTCATAGTAGTCGGAGCGGTTCTTGTCCAGCTGCTGGATCTGGCGGCGGACTTCCTTCTCGGTCAGGTGCTCCGCGCCGGCGCTGCGGGCCAGACAGCGGCGGATGCGGCTGTCCATGTCGGCGTAGACGAACAGACGCAGGGGCTTGGAGTCCCGCAGGATATAGTCGGCGCAGCGGCCGACGATCACGCAGTCGGACTTTTCGGCCATGTCCCGGATGATATCCGTCTGGGCCTGATAGATGGTGTTCATCTGCTGCAGGGGATAGTCGCACACATAGGAGAAGCTCTGCCCGGTGGTGATGGGAAACAGGCTGTGGGGGGTGCGCTCGATGATATTATGTACATACTCCTCAGACAGGGAAGTGTGCTGGGCGATGGCGGCGAGGATCTCTTTATCGTAGTATTCGATGCCGAGGGCCTCTGCCAGGCGGCGGCCCAGCTCACGCCCGCCGCTTCCGAACTGACGGCCTACTGTGATGACTTTGTTCATGGTGCAAACCTCCTTTGATCACAAAAGCACAGGGCCTTTCCCGAGTATTATACTCCAAAAGTGCCGCTGCGGTCAACAGCGCGGGCCCAAAAAGCCTGCGCCCGGCGGGGCGGCTGTAGTACAATTATGGCAGAAAGATCCCGGGCGGCGGGGCGCGTCCCGGCCGTCCGGCGAAGGGAGACAAGGTTATGATCCGCAAAAAATTTCAGGACCTGGAGCTGCCCGCCCTGGGCATGGGCTGTATGCGCCTGCCGGTGTGCGGAGGGAGCGGCGAGATCGATATCGGGACCGTGGAGCGCATGACGGCCTATGCCATGGACCACGGCGTCAACTACTTTGACACCGCCTGGTTCTACCACGGCGGCCAGTCCGAGCCGGTGATGGGCCGGGTGCTCTCCGCCTGGCCCCGGGAGAGCTTTTACCTGGCGACCAAGTTCCCGGGGGCGGACCCGAAGCTCTTTGCCGACGTGCGGGATATCTTCTGCCGCCAGCTGCAGCGGCTGCAGACCGATCACTTTGATTTCTACCTGTTCCACAATGTGAACGAGAACAGCATCGGCCGCTTTCTGGACCCCGCCAACGGCCTTGTGCCCTGCCTGCTGGAACAGAAGCGGGAGGGGCGCATCCGTCACCTGGGCTTTTCCACCCACGGGAGCCTGGAGACCATGCGCCGCTTTCTGGACGCCCTGGGGCCGGAGCTGGAGTTCTGTCAGATCCAGCTCAACTGGCTGGACTGGACGTTCCAGGATGCGAAGGCCAAGGTGGAGCTGCTGAAGGAGTACGGGCTGCCCGTCTGGGTGATGGAGCCTGTACGGGGCGGCCGCCTGGCGGTCCTGCCCGAGGATGCTGCCGCCCGCCTGGGCGCAATGCGCCCGGGGACCGGCGCGCCGGAATGGGCCTTCCGCTTTCTCCAGAGCATCCCCGAGGTGACGGTGACCCTCTCCGGCATGTCCGACCTGGGGCAGCTTAAGGAGAACATCGCCACCTTTGAGGAGGAGCGGCTCCTCACCCCGGCGGAGTGGGACGGTCTTCAGGCCGTGGCGGAGGAGCTGATCCGCAAAAACCTGATCCCCTGTACCGGCTGCCGCTACTGCATGGAGAACTGCCCGAAGCAGATTGGGATCCCGGAGCTGCTGCATATGTACAACGACCATTTCCTCACCGGCGGCGCGCCCATCTCCGAACGCTTTCTTGCGGGTATCCCGGCGGAGCGCCGGCCGGGCGCCTGCCTGCACTGCCGCAGCTGCGAGGCGGCCTGTCCGCAGGACATCGCCATCTCCGACATCATGGCCGATTTTGCGGAGAAGATCGTGTGAGCGGGGCGTTCTGCGGGCAAATGTTGTCGTTTTTACCGGTCCGGGGCTTGTAAAAAGCGGAGATATTTGCTATAATCGCCACATACTGAAGCAGAGAGGCGGATTTTCTGATGGAGCATAAATTTATTTTATCCTGCGAGTCAACGGTGGACATGCCTTTTTCCTACGTCAACGGGCGCGGGATCCCCGTCCTGTTCTACAGCTACATGGTGGGCGACAAGGTCTATGTGGACGACATGGGCCGGGACCCCCAGGCCCTGCCCGCCTTCTATCAGATGCTGGACGAGGGGGCCATGCCCACGACCTCCCAGATCAACGAATTCCAGTACGAGGAGTTCTTTGAGGAGCAGCTGCAGAAGGGCGACCTGCTGCACATCAACTTCGGCTCGGGGATGACCGCGTCGGTGAACAACGCCAACGCCGCCGCGGAGACCCTGCGGGCCAAGTATCCGGACCGCACCCTGGTGGTCATCGATTCCCTGTGCTCCTCCTCCGGCTACGGCCTGCTGGTGGACTATGCCGCCGATATGCGCGACCAGGGCAAGACCCTGGAGGAGACGGCGGACTGGGTAAAGGCCCACTGCAACCGGGTCCACCACCAGTTCTACTCCACCCGCCTGGATATGTACCGCCGCAGCGGCCGCATGTCCGGCGCGGCCGCCACCATCGCCACCATCCTGAACATCTGCCCCATCATGCGCCTGGATGACCGGGGCCGCATCATCGCCTACGATAAGGTCCGGGGCAAGAAGGCCGCGGTGAAGCGGACGGTGGACACCATGGAGCAGCACGCGGAGGGCGGGATCAATTACGCCGGCAAGTGCTTCGTCTGCCACTCCAACTGCCCGGAGGATGCGGAGATCACCAAAGCCGCGGTGAAGGAGCGCTTCCCCCACATCGACGGAGATGTGCGCATCTGCGACATCGGCACCATCATCGCTTCCCACTGCGGGCCGGGCACTGTGGCGGTGTTCTTCCTGGGGGACGAGCGCCAGCCCGATAAGAAATAACGGCAAACAGGAGAACAGGGCGCGCCGAAAGCGGCGCGCCCTGATTTTTTGTGGATTTTCGTCGTTCCGACCAAAATGATAGGTTATCCGCATGCAAAATTTAGATAGCCTATGCGGAAAATGAATTTTTTCCGTCTGTTTCCAGCGGCTATAATGAAAGAAGACCGGGATCTGCGCGGGCCGCGGACATCCGGCACTTGAAGAGATCGGAGCGGATAGAATGACCGAGCGGGAAAATATGCAGCTGGTGTGGGACCGGAAGCAGCCGGAGTGGGTGCCTATGATCAACACCGCATCGCAGATGATCATTACCCCGGAGATCAACGACCGGCCCCTGTTCATGAACGGGAAGGATGCCTTCGGCGTGGAGTGGGAGCTGGACCCGAATCATCCGGAGCTGATGACCCATGTGAAGAACGAGCCGCTTTTTGACGACATCACCCAGTGGAAGAAGTACATTCGGTTCCCCTCCTGCAGGGGGGCGGACTGGGAGGCGGCCGCCATGCGCACCAAGGCCATGTGGAGCCGCAAGGAGGAGATCATGGGCTATGTGGTGTGCAACATCGGCGCCTTTGAGCGTATCTGCGCCATGATGGGGCATGTGAACGGCCTGATGGCCCCCTACGACGATGAGGAGGCCTACGCGGAGTACGTGGAGGCCTATGCCGACTACCGCATCGAGCAGATGGAGTACTTCAAAAAGTACCTGGACGTGGACTTCCTGATGATGCATGACGACTGGGGCCAGCAGTCCGGGATGTTCTTCTCCCCGGAGATGTGGCGCAAGTTCTACAAGGAGCCGGAGCGCCGCATGGTGGAGCGCTGCCATGAGCTGGGGATGCACTACATGCACCACTCCTGCGGATACATCACCCCTATCGTGCCCGACCTGGTGGAGATCGGGGTGGAGAGCTGGCACAGCGTCCAGCCCATGAATGACCTGAAGGGGCTGAAGGAGCGTTTCGGCAACCGGCTGATCTTTGCCGGGGCGGTGGATCCCCAGGTCACGGATACGGGGCACGCCACGGAGGAGGAGATCCGCGCGGAGGTGCGCCGGGTCATCGACACCCTGGGCAAGGGCGGCGGCCTGCTGTGCTCCAGCGCGGTCATGTTCTCCACGGTGCCCAAGGTGGATGCCATCATCGACGATGAGGGCGCAAAGTACGGTCAGTATAAGAACCTGAAATTTGAATAAAAGGAGCGATCAGTATGACAGGGACCTGGAAGATCACGGTGCATACCTACATGGGGGATATGCGCAGCACGCTGCAGTGCGAGGTAAAGGACGGAGTGCTCACCGGCACCGTCACCGACGACGGGAACGGGGCCACCGTGCCCATTATGAACGCCTCTTTCGACGGAAAGGGCTTCGCCTATGAGCTGACCATCAAGACCCCGGTGGGCGAGATGACCAACCACCTGACCGGGGAGCTTCTGGGCGACACCCTGAAGGGGACCTCGGTGAACGCCATGGGCTCCTTCGACTTTGACGCGGTGCGCGCCTGAGAGGCTGCCCGCGGCGCTCAGGAGAGGTCCAGGGGCGGGTGGAGCTTCTGCCACTCCCGGTAAAACTCCTGAAAGAACCTGACGGCCGGGGTTGCGCCGTCCTTTTTCCAGGCCAGAGTGAACCACATGGCCTCCATCTCCCGCACCGGCACGCACTGTACGTTGGGGCTGCGGCAGACGCTGTGATAGAGGTCGAAGCCGCCCATGCCCTTTCCCATCTCCAGCATGGAGATCTGCGCGCCCAGGTCGGGCACGGTGACGATCTTCGCTTCCGGACGGGTCCGCCGCCCTGTGCGGCGGACCAGTCCTGCCAGATGGGGGGCGTTGGCCTCCCCCACGCAGGTGAGGGGGAGGGAGGGGAAATCCGTGATGGAATAAGGGCCCGGGCCGGGGAGCGGCACGGAGCCGGGGAGCACCAGCATGGTGGGAAGGCGGTAGAAGGGGCTGCGGCAGAGCCCGGGGGACTCCGGCAGCTCACAGTCGAGAGACAGGAT
The DNA here is from genome assembly GCA_934659415.1 of uncultured Oscillospiraceae bacterium. Lineage (GTDB taxonomy): Bacteria > Bacillota > Clostridia > Oscillospirales > Oscillospiraceae > Enterenecus. The sequence goes on along the minus strand of CAKUHW010000004.1, from coordinate 1,084 downwards.
CACATCGGCCTCCCCGGCGTGCAGCCGCTCCAGCAGGGCCAGGTATCCGGCGCGGACGACCTTCAGGTGCAGCCGGGGCTCCTGCTCCGTGAGGGCGTTGAGCATGGCGCACAGGTGCTCGTCCAGCATCTGCCCCTCCAGCAGGCCGAAGACCAGCGGGATGGACTCCCGCCGGGACAGACTGTGCACCTGCTCAATGGCCCGGCCGATAACGGCCTGGCCCTCCTGAAAGGCGGCCTGCATGCACACCCCGGCCTCTGTAAGCTGGGTCCCCTGGAAGCTGCTGCGCAGAAACAGCGTCATGTCCAGCTCCTTTTCCAGCAGGATGATGTTCCGGCTGAGGGAGGACTGGGAGATGAACAGGTTCTCCGCGGCCTTGGAGAAATTCAGACAGCGGGCGACCTCCAGAAAACAGCGAATCTGCAAAGACGTCATGGCAAGGCCCTCCTGACCTGCGGCCGCAGGGCGGCCCTTTCTGACGGGAAGCCAGTCCGGCCCTCCCGCCACGGGGGAGTTGTGAAAAAAGGCGAATCAGTACAGCATATCACAGGAAAATCATAGCACGTTTTCCGAAAAAGCGCAAGAAAAAGGACGCAGCCGACGAAAGGCCGGCCGCGTCCTTTTGATATTACAGCGTTTGTACGTAGCGCAGGTCGGTGCAGACCATGTCGTGGGGGAAGGGGATGAGCTTGCTGGTGCCGTCCCAGGTAAAGCCGTGGCGCTCGTAAAAGCGCCGGGCCCCGTCGGCCTCCTTCATCGCCATGAGGAACACGGCGGGCCAGCCGTCCTGCCGCAGCTGCGCCAGGGCGGCCTCCATCAGGGCGGAGCCGTAGCCGCGGCCCAGGTGGCCTGTGTCGGCATAGAAGGTGTAGATCTCCGCCATGCCGGCGCAGTTCTGCGCTCCGGCGGCGTGGGGCAGACCGATTCCCCCCGGGCCGAAGGCGCACACCGCCATGGGGACCCCGCCCTCCCAGACCAGCAGCGCGTGGGAGCGGTCCGCCTCGTGACAGGCGCGCAGGAAGGGGACCCAGTGGTCGTCGGTGCAGACGCTCTCCAGGTAATCGTCCGGCACAAAGCCCGGGTA
>CAKUHW010000003.1 GCA_934659415.1 uncultured Oscillospiraceae bacterium | reverse complement strand
GTGGAGACCAGCTCCAGAATCTTGGCTTCCAGTTCTTTTCTGTCCATAGTAAAACGCTCCTTTTCAAAAATCGTAAAAATGGTTTGGGTATCGGTCCGGCGGACGGCGCCTTACTCCTCGTCCAGGGCGAAGACCACCGTCTTGTAGCCGTCCCGCTGGAAGATCTCAGCGTGGACGGGGACGGGCAGCTTGTTCTGCTCCAGGATCTCCTTGCGCAGCTTCTTGGTGATGCCCTTCACGGTGGCGTTCACGCAGGCGCCCTCGGCCAGCTCCACCTCGCCGTAGGCAAACTTGCGGGCGCCCAGGGCGTCATACTCGGGCTTGGAGGACAGGGCGGCGGGCATCACGATGGACTTCATCACGCCCTTGCCGCTGAGCTCCACCCACTCAGTCTCCAGGTTGCCGCAGGTGTTGCAGGCATACACGGGGGGGAACTCCACCGCGCCGCAGACCGGGCACTTGCGCCCCAGAATCCTGCCCTCTTCCAGGGCATCATAGAACGTCTGAACGACCTTTTCCAGTTTGATAGCCATGCTCGTTACCTCCTCAGTCCTGTGTTCTCAGCAGCACGGCAGCCACGTTCTGAGCCCCGCCGTAGCCGCGCAGCATGGTGGTGTGGGGCAGCTTCTTCACCTGGCGCTCGCCGCACTCGCCGCGCATCTGCATGCAGGCCTCGTAGACGTCTGCCAGACCGGAGGCGGCGTGGGCGTGGCCGAAGGAGGTGCGTCCGCCGTTGGTGTTGATGGGCTTGTCGCCGTCGTAGGCGGTGCGGCCCTCGCAGATATACTTCCAGCCCTCGCCGTAGGGCAGGTAGCCGGCGATCTCCGCGGAGATCAGGTGAGAGGTGATGATGAAGTCGTTGGCGAAGAACAGGTCCAGCTCCTCGGGCTTCACGCCGGTCAGCTCGTACACCTGGCGCACGGCCTCCTCGGTGGCGCGGATCTCAAAGTGGGGGTTGGTGGCCTCCATGCAGGAGCAGCCGACGCCCAGGATCTGGATGGGCTTGTGCTTCAGGTTCTTGGCGATCTGGGGGATCATGTCGGTGGCGCACACGATGGCGGCGGCGGCGCCGTCGCACTTGCGCTCGATGCACTCGGCCCGGAGGAAGTCGCCCATGCGGGGGTTATAGGGGGAACGCATGTAGTCCATCACGTTGTCGAAGCCCGCCTCCTTGGCGATCTCGGCGAACTCCTTGCGCTCCAGGGCCAGGGGGCACTTGGAGGCGTTGCGGCGGTTGTTGATGGCCATCCAGTTCAGGGTGTCGTCCATGTCCTGGGCGCTGATGCCCCGGGTACGGACGTAGTCCTCGGCGGCGTCGTCATAGATGAGCTCCATGGGGGCCATGAGGCTGCGGGCGTAGTTGCGGTCATACAGCCACTGGGTGGTGGCCAGGAAGCGGTCCATGGTCATCTTGTCCCGCTTGTAGGGGTGCTTCTTGGTCTCCACGTTGTCGGCAGGGAAGGGGGTGCTGTCGCCGAACTCCACGCAGCCGGTGAGCACGCAGTCGTACTTGCCGGAGGCCACGGCGTTGGCCGCCTGCTCCAGGGCCAGGTAGCCGGTGCAGCAGGCCTCGGAGTGGTGGATGGAGGCCTTGCCCTTCATGCCGAACCAGTTGGCAATCTGGGAGTTGGGGGTCAGGTAGTTGGAGCCGTTCAGGGGGCTGGCCTCGCCGTGGAAGTAGAACTGCACGTCCTTGGCGGTGACGCCGGCGTCCTCCATGGCCTTCAGCGCGGCATAGCCGAAGAGCTCGCCCTCGGTCAGGCCGTTGGTCTCGGGGTTGTCCACCGTGTACATGAACGGAGTGCAGCCCACGCCGATGATGGACACGCTTCTGTTGTACTTGCCGGGGTGTGTCTGGTTCATATCGGAACTTCCTTTCTGTCATGGATTTTTCTTTGATCTCAGTGCCCGCTCCGGCGCGCGTTTCCGGGGCGGACACAGTTTGCTGCTTTAATTGTCGCAGATTTGCCCTGCGTTTTCCAATACGCAGGCAGGCTCCGTGTCCAGTGAAATCTGAACACCGGGGCATGATGTGTCTACCAAATTACGGCGCTTTAGACGTTTTGCTTGCATTTTGACCGCAAAAGTTGTACAATACATACAAATACCAATTGCCGTCAGGTTAGTATCCCGGAAGGCAGGTCTACTATGAAAAATGCCAAGGCCCAGATCCAGCAGCAGGTGCTGGAAATGCTCCGTTCCACCCACATCCACAACATCCAGGTCAAGGCCGTGACCAATGCCCTGGGCATCAGCCGCAGCACCTTTTATCTCTATTACGACTCGGTGTACGCCGTGCTGCAGGACATTGAGGACCGCTACTTCACCGGTCTGGAGGCTGCCAATGCCTCCTTCTGGCGCTACCCCCTGAAGGAGGAGTACATGGAGCAGCCCCACCCGGTCCTGCTGGACATCCTGCACTATCTGCGGGCCAACCGCGAGGTGTCCAACATTCTGCGGGGCCCCTTCGGGGAGCCCATGTTCCAGGTGCGGGCCAGAAAATGCCTGGAGGCCAGCCTCTGCCCCCGGCCCCTGATGGAGACCTACTACCCCCGGGACACGGACCTGTGCGTGGCCTACCTGATCGGCGGGCACCTAGAGGTCATCCACGAGTGGATGCTGGGCGGCTGCGCCATGGAGGATGAGAAATTCTGCGTGAAGCTGTACCGGCTGATGTTCGCCGAGCTGTTCACCCGGCGCAATCCGCCAAATGGCTGACGGGGCGGGCCGTCCCGGTGCCTTGTCGGAATGGCGCAAATCGGCCCACTGCCACTACTGCCATTATAGGCAGAATACACAAGAGTTTCAATCCGTTTTTGTCGGACAAACAGCGGAAAATTTTCGTTCTTTTCAAAAATTCGTTCCGACGTTTGTTGAATTCTGAAGAATCGTCCGGCGGAGATCCTGTCCTGCGGGACAACGCAGCAGGGCAAGGGCTTTGCCAAGCCCTTAAGCTCCCCTGTGCAAGGGGAGCTGGCACGGCGAAGCCGTGACTGAGGGGTTGTCGCTACTTCGGTCTGGTAACACTCCCCCCAGCCGCCGCAGAGGGCGCGGCGGCGTCCCCCCTCTGCACAAGGGGGGTTGGCAAAACCTTTGGCCTGCCGTCCTGTCCAGGGTGCTGTGCACCCACAGGGCAAGGGCTCTGCGGAGAGCTTTTTTGACCGTCACAGGCAGGGTGTAGGTTTGTCAAACATATTGGACAGTGAACTCTAAGGGAGAGCGCCAGCCAAGAGGCCTCATAGGGAAGTTGTTGGAGCGGCGGTTATGGACAGCAAGCTGCTTTGCGAAGTCATCCAGGGAATAAAAGCTGTGGCAGGCGTAAAAGCGTTTCTGGTCCTCCCGGTGGCTGCGCTCCACTTTACCGTTGTGGCGTGGCGTGTAGGGACGGATGAGCTTGTGGCGGATACCAAGCCTGGCAGCGGTGGTCTCAAAGAGGGTGGGCAGGTTCCGTCTGCTGTTGGAAAAGCGATTGGTGAACTCGAGGCCATTGTCGGTCTGGACGCATTCCACCCGGATTCCCCTGCTGGCATACCATTTGAACAACCTTTTCAGGAAGTCAGCAGAGGAATAGGTGGACTGCTCAGGGTAGGCGGCCAGGAAGCGCAGACGAGTAAACTCGTCAATGGCGGTGTACTGGAACAGGCGGAGCTCCGGGTCCGCGATACACCTGCGGGGCACTACTTTCACATCCACCTGGACCCGCTGGCCGGGATAGGTCATCTGCTCGTAAGGCTTGGGTTTATAGGCTTTCTTCTTCTCAGTCCCAGGAAACAGCCCCAGCTTGCGCATAACCCGGAACAGGCTCTCCGGCCGGCGGGTATAGCCCCGCTTCCGCAACCGGTGCCACAGCTCCACCATGCCCAGGTCTGGGTTGCGGCGGCGCATGTCCCGGATCAGCTTCAGCTCCGCCTCTGTGTGCTGATTGGGGTGGCTGTGGGGCCGCCGGGACTGGCAGGCCAGGGATGCCACACTCCCATCCCAGCGGGCCTTCCAGAAGTAGATGTACGACCGGCTCTTGTTGTATTTCCGGCTGGCACGGCTGACACCGTATTTCTCCGCGTATTTCATCAGGGATTGCCGATACGCCATGTCCTGTGTTATACTCTTGCTCATGAAGGATATGGCCCCCTCTCATCAAGTTGTTGTCCGCAACTTCAACTTTAACCGATGAGGCCTTATCCTTCATCCTTTTTTATTCAACTGTCCAAGATGTATTGTACTCCTACAAGCTTTTTTGACCGTCACAGGCAGGGCCCCTTGCGAAGGGGACCCTGCCTGTGCTATAATACCCTGATATTCTGCGCGAAGGGAGGCGGCTGGAGGATGGAGAGAGCGCGGCGGCGCGGCCTGTGGCTCTGCCTGGCGCTTCTGCTGGGGGCGGTGCTGGGCCTGTGCGCGCTGTTCCCCCTCACCGGGGACGACTGGTTCCGGGAGGCCCTGGGCGCCGTCATCCACAGCCCGGCGGACCTGGCGCGGGAGGTGTTCGTGCGCTGGAACCGGGGGAACGCCCGCATTCTGGGCAACGTGCTGGCCTACTCCGCCGCCTGTCACCCCCTGTGGCGCACCCTGCTGCGCGCCGGGGTGCTGTACGGGGTGATGGCGGTATGCTGGCGTCTGGGCGGGCTGAAGGGCTGGGGCGGGCTGCTGGCCACGGCGGCGGCGGTGCTGGCCCTGCCCCGGGTCATGTTCCGGGAGGTCTACCCCTGGGGGGCGGGCTTCTTCAACTATGTGCCCCCGGTGCTGCTGATCCTTACCGCCCTGCTGCTCATGGGCGGCGCGCTGGAGGGCTCCGGCGTGCCCGACGGTGCGGGACGGTGCACGGCCCTGTTCTGGCTGGGCCTGTGCGGCCAGCTGTTCATGGAGAACGACACGGTGTACGCCCTTCTGGCCGGGGCGGCCCTGCTGGCGCTGGACTGGGTCCGGCAGCGGCGGCCCTCTCTGCCCATCCTGCTGTTTCTGCTGGGGGCGGGGACGGGGGCGGTGCTCCTCTTTTCCTCCCCGGCCTACCGCAGTATGGGGGTCCAGGGGGGGAGCTACCAGTCCGCCCTGGCGGGGGGGCTGAGCGCCGTGCTGGACAAGGCGGGGAAGAACCTGCCCACGGTGCTCCGGCAGATGCTCACCCGCTGCCCGCTGCTGTACGGCGGCCTCACGGCGGCCGCCCTGCTCCACCTGCGGCGGGGAAAGGGCAGGGGAGGGCTGCGGCTGACCCTGGCCCTGCTGCTGACCGCCGGGGCGGCGTGGTTCGCCCTGGAGCAGTATACCCCCTTTGATCCCGCTCCCGCCGCCGCCCTGGCGGCTGCGCTGGTGTGGGCCGCGGCCCTGCTGGCTGCCCTGTGCCTGCTGCCGGACAAAGTGCTGCGCACCGCCGCTCTGTTCTATGTGCTCAGCGCCGGGGCGGCGGCCGCGCCGCTGCTGGCGGTGTCCCCCATCGGCCCCAGGTGCCTCTACCTCTCCTATATCCTGCTGCTGACGGCGCTGCTGCGCCTGGTCTCCGCCCTTCCCCTCTCCCCCCGGCTGGCCTGGGGCGGCGCGGCGGCGGCCGCGGCGGCCTTCTGCTTCTATCTGGCGCTGTTCGTGCCCATCCACCGGGGCCAGCAGGCGCGCCAGGCCGCCCTGGAGGCCGCCCTGGACCGGGGAGCGGCGGAGGTCACCCTCTCCGCCCTGCCCCACGAGGACTACCTCTGGCATCCGGACGCCCGGCTGGAGCAGGTCTATTACTACGAGACCCCCGGCGACCTGATCATCCGCTTTGAGGGGGGGACGGGCCCATGACGGACACGCGAAGGCGGGACTTTACCGCCCGCTGCCTGTTCTTCCTGGCGCTGGCCGCCCTGTATGTGATCCTGTTCCTGCTGCTGCGGCGCACCGCCCTGTTCGACCCCACCGGCCGCCATAACGACTGGCTGTTCTCCTGCGACGACGTGTACTATTCCACCCGCTTCTTCAGCGCCGGCATGGACGCCTCCGCCCGCATCATCAAGCACCCGCTGCTGGTGGTGTTCGGCTGGGTCTTCACCCGGCTGGAGCTCCTGCTGCTGGGGGCGGTGAGCGCCCGGCGGCACTATACCCTGATCATTCTCATGCAGATGGCCGCCTCCTACCTGACGGCGGTCCTGCTGGAGCGGACGCTGGAGCGGCAGCGGGGCCTGCCCGCAGGGGACGCGCTGCTGCTGTGCGCGGTGTATGTGCTGGCCTGCTCCCAGCTGTTCTTCACCTTTGTGGCGGAGAGCTTCATCCTCTCCGGGCTGCTGCTCATGGCCAGCTTTGCCTGCGCCGAACGGGGCCCCGGCTGGCTCATGGCGGTGCTGGGGGCGCTGTGCGCCGGGGTGACCGTCACCAACGCCCTGCTGTGGGCGGCCATCCTGTGGCTGTCCGGCGGCCGCTGGCAGCGGAAGCTGCTGCTGTCCGTCGGGGCGGGTGCGCTCTTCTGCGCCCTGGTGGCGGTGCTGCCGGTGGGCCGGGTGTTCTACCCCACCATCCTCCGCGGCGCGGTGAACAGCGCCCGCAATTTCAGCGACAGCTTTCCCTTCTTCCAGTGGCTGGCACGGGTGTTCTTTGCCTTCTTCGGCTCCACCGCCTTCTGGCTGGACACGGCGGACTGCTCCCCCTTCGGGGACTTCCCCGGGGACGCCCTCTCCTTCCTCCCCTCGGCCCCCCTGTGGGTGGTGCTGGCGGCCCTGGCCTGGCTGGCCCTGCTGGTGCTGGCCGCGGTGCGCGCCCGGGGGGACAGGCGGGTCCTGGCCCCGCTGGCGGTGCTGGGACTGAACTTCCTGCTCCACGGCGTGCTCCAGTACGGGCTGAAGGAGGGCTTTCTCTACTCCCTCCACCACTGGGGAGCCCAGGTGCTGCTGGCGTCCTTCCTGCTGCGCCCCGGGGCGCGCGGCCGTTGGAGCGTCCGGGCGGCCCTGGCGGTCTTCCTGGCGTGCCTTGTGGCCTTCAACGTGCCCGGGTATCTCCGTCTGGCGGAATTTCTGGCGAGGTGACCCATGAAAAACTGTCTCAAGCTGATGCGGCCCAAGCACTACCTGAAGAACGTGCTGGTGCTGCTGCCCCTGGTGTTCAGCGGCCGGGTGGGGGAGGACCCCCTGCTGGGGGCCGCCGCGGCGGCCTTCGGGGCCTTCTGCCTGTTGTCCTCCGCGGTGTATATCCTCAATGACCTGCGGGACGCCCCCCAGGACCGGACCGACCCCGCCCGGCGGGACCGGCCCATCGCCAGCGGGGCGGTGCGCCCCGGCGGGGCGGCAGTCCTGTGCGCCGTACTGCTGTGCGCCGCGGCGGCCCTGGGTGTGCTGGGGCGCTTTCCCGCCGGGGCCTGGCTGGCGCTGGCAGCCTATCTGGCGGTCAACCTGGCCTACAGCCTGGGGCTGAAGAACGTGCCCCTGGTGGACGTGGCCCTGCTGGTGTCCGGCTTTCTGCTGCGGCTGTTGTGCGGGGCGGCGGCCACGGGCATCGGGCTGTCCGGCTGGCTGAGCCTGACGGTGATTTCCGCCTCCTTCTACCTCAGCCTGGGCAAGCGCCGGGGAGAGCTGCGCCGCCGGGGGGTCCAGGGCCGGGCGGTGCTGCGCTACTATAACGAGGCATTTCTGGACCGGTCCATGCAGACCTGCCTCACCCTGGCCATCGTGTTCTATTCCCTGTGGAGCGTCAGCTCCGGGCACGACCACATGGTGTGGACCGTGCCCCTGGTGATCCTCCTGTGCATGAAGTACAGCATGACGGTGGAGGGCTCCTCCGGGGGGGACCCCATCGAGGTCATCTATCAGGACAAGCTCCTGCTGGTGCTGGCGGCCCTGTTCGCCGCCCTCACCCTGGCGCTGATCTACCTGTAAAGCTTTGGCCGCCAAAGCCGCCCGGCCCTGTGCCGGACTGGGCGGAGGACCCTTTTCAAATTCAAATCCAACGATCGGGAGGAAGATCCCATGGAGAGAAAAACGCCGGTGATCCCGGCAGAGGACATTGCCCGCCAGCGGGAGTACTGCGCCGAGCTGCGGGAGCTGAACGCCCGGCTGGCCGCTCCGCCCCTGGCCTGGGTGGACACCTACGGCTGCCAGCAGAACGAGGCGGACTCCGAGCTGCTGCGGGGCATGCTGGCGGAGATGGGCTATGAGATGACCGGCAGCGAGCAGGAGGCCGACGTGATCGTCATCAACACCTGCGCCATCCGGGAGCATGCCGAGCAGCGGGTGTTCGGCAACGTGGGCGCCCTGGTGCACACCAAGCGGCGCAAGCCCAGCCAGATCATCTGCATCTGCGGCTGCATGGCCCAGGAGCCCCATGTGGCCCGGCGGCTGCGGGAGTCCTACCGGCATGTGGACCTGGTGTTCGGGCCCCAGGTGCTGTGGCGCTTCCCGGAGTTTCTGCGGCGGGTGTACCTGCGCCGGGGCCGGGTATTTGAGACCGAGGCCGCCGAGGGGGCCATCGCCGAGGGCCTGCCGGTGCGCCGGTCCGGGTCGGTGAAGGCCTGGGTGTCCATTATGTACGGGTGCAACAACTTCTGCTCCTACTGCATCGTCCCCTATGTCCGGGGCAGGGAGCGCAGCCGGGAGCCGGAGGTCATCCTGGGGGAGATCCGGGAGCTGGCGGAGCAGGGGTATAAGGATATCACCCTGCTGGGGCAGAACGTGAACTCCTACGGCAAGGACCTGCCCGGCGGCATGGACTTCCCCGCCCTGTTGGAGGCGGCCGCCGCCATTCCCGGGGACTTTCTCCTGCGCTTCATGACCAGCCACCCCAAGGACGCCACTGACCGGCTCTTCGACGTGATGGCCCGCTGCCCCAAGGTGGCCCCGGTGATCCACTTGCCCTTCCAGTCCGGCTCTACCCGGGTGCTGCAGGCCATGAACCGCCGCTATACCAGGGAGCAGTACCTGGAGCGGGTGGCCGCCCTGCGCGCGCGCGTCCCGGAGGTGGTGCTCACCTCCGATGTGATCGTGGGCTTCCCCGGGGAGACCACGGAGGAGTTTGAGGAGACCCTCTCCCTCATTGAGGAGGTCCGCTTCGACGCGCTGTTCACCTTCATCTACTCCCCCCGGAAGGGCACCCCCGCGGCAGAGCTGCCCGACCCCATGCCCAAGGAGGAGAAGTCCGCCAACTTCAACCGCCTGGTGGAGGCGCAGAACCGTATTTCCCTGGAAAAGCACCGGGCCTACATCGGCACGGTGCAGCGCTGCCTGGTGGACGGCGAGGGGGAGGACAGCCGCTATGCCCTCACCGCCCGCACGGCGGGCAACCGGCTGGTCCATCTGGACGGAGACCCCGCCCTTGTGGGGCGGTACGTGCCGGTACGCATCACCGACTGCTCCACCTGGGCCCTGTTCGGGGAGCTGGCGGAGGAGAAAGGAGAGACGCCCCATGCGCAATGAGCTGACGAAAAAGGACCTGCAGCTGATGCAGCAGGAGCTGGACTACCGCCGGCTGGAGCTGCGCCCCAAGCTCATCGAGGCGGTGAAGACCGCCCGGGCCTTCGGCGACCTCAGCGAGAATTTTGAGTACAAGGCCGCCAAGCAGGAGAAAAACCGCAACGACAGCCGCTGCCGCTATCTGGAGAACATGATCCGCACCGCCGTGGTCATCTCCGACGAGAGCACCGCCGGGCGGGTGGGCCTGTACGACAAGGTCACCTTTTATGTGGAGGAGGACGACGAGGAGGTCACCGTCCAGATCGTCACCACCATGCGGCAGGACGCCCTGAAGGGCCTGATCAGCAAGGAGTCTCCGGTGGGTAGGGCCCTGTTCGGCCGCCGGGTGGGGGAGCGGGTCACCGTGCAGGTGAACGACAGCTACAGCTACGACGTGGTCATCCGCGCCATCGTCCTCGGCGAGGACGACGGTCAGGCCCCGCTGGTGGCCTACTGAGCCGCCGGTTTTGTTTAAAAAGTCTTAACTTGTCAGAGCGCCGCCGCTGCGGTATAATATATTCTGCATTTTTGTGCCGAGAGAGAACAGAAGGAGTGATCCCGTGGATATTTTCGAGAAATGCTATCAGTACAAGACCGCTGAGGACCTGCGCGCCCAGGGCCTGTTCCCCTACTTCCGCGAACTGCAGTCCCGCCAGGATACCGAGGTCATCATGGAGGGCAAGCGCCGCATCATGCTGGGCTCCAACAACTACCTGGGCCTCACCACCAACCCTGAGATCATCGCCGCGGGCAAGAAGGCCCTGGACGAGTACGGCACCGGCTGCTCCGGCTCCCGCCTGCTCAACGGTACCCTGGTGCTCCACCTGCAGTTCGAGCGGGAGATGGCCGCCTTCCTCCGCAAGGAGGACGTGATGACCTTCCCCTCCGGCTTCCAGTCCAACCTGGGCATCATCTCCGCCCTGGTGGGCATGAAGGACTATGTGATCTGCGACAAGGAGAACCACGCCTCCATCTACGACGGCTGCCGCCTGAGCCACGGCAAGATGCTCCGCTTCCGCCATGCGGACATGGACGATCTGGAGCGCCAGCTCAAGCGGGTGCCCGAGACCGCCGGGTGCCTTATCGTCACCGACGGCGTGTTCTCCATGGGCGGCGACATCGCCAAGCTGCCGGAGATCTGCGCCCTGGCCAAGCAGTACGGCGCCCGGGTCATGGTGGACGACGCCCACGGCCTGGGCGTTCTGGGCCAGGGCGGCCGGGGCACCGCCAGCCACTTCGGCCTGGAGGATCAGGTGGACATCTACATGGGCACCTTCTCCAAGTCCCTGGCCTCCCTGGGCGGCTACATGGCCGCCAGCGCCAAGGTGGCGGATTTCGTCCGCTGCAACTCCCGTCCCTATATCTTCGCCGCCTCCGTGCCCCCCGCCAACATCGCCGTGGCCAACGCCTCCCTGCGCCACCTGGCGGCCCACCCGGAGCTGCCCCGCCAGCTGCTGGACATCTCCCAGTACATGCGCGACAAGCTCCACGCCGCCAACGTGCAGATCATGGACGCCCAGACCCCCATCATCCCCCTCTACACCTATGATCCCATCGTCACCCTTCGGGCCCAGCGGGAGCTGTACGAGCGGGGCGTGTATGTGAACGCCACCCTGCCCCCCGCCTGCGCCCCCGGCGAGTGCCTGCTGCGCTGCAGTCTGATGGCCACCCACACCAGGGCCCTGGTGGACGAGGCGGTGGAGGTCATCGTGGACGTGCTCTCCCACTATGAGCTGCACCGGTAAGGTCGCCCTGGTCACCGGCGGCAGCTCCGGCATCGGCCGGTGCACCGCCCTGGCCCTGAAGGCGGCCGGGTGCACCGTGTACGAGCTGAGCCGCCGCGCCGCCGGCGTGCCCGGCGTGGCCCACCTCACTGCCGACGTCACCGACGAGGCCGCCGTGAACGCCGCCGTGGCCGCCCTGTTGGAGCGGGAGGGCCGGCTGGACATCGTGGTCAACTGCGCGGGCTTCGGCATTTCCGGCGCGGTGGAATTCACCGACACGGCGGACGCCGTGCGCCAGTTCGACGTGAACTTCTTCGGCATGGTGCGGGTGAACCGGGCGGTGCTGCCCGTGCTGCGCCGGCAGGGGAGCGGACGCATCGTGAACATCAGCTCCGTGGCCGCGGCGGCGGCCATCCCCTTTCAGACCTACTATTCCGCCTCCAAGGCGGCCATCAACTCCTATACCTGCGCCCTGGCCAACGAGGTGCGCCCCTACGGCGTCACCGTCACGGCGGTGCAGCCCGGGGACATCGCCACCGGCTTTACCGACGCGCGCAAAAAGACCATGGCTGGGGATGAGGCCTACGGCGGGCGCATCTCCCGCAGCGTGGCCACCATGGAGAAGGACGAGCGGGGGGGCATGAAGCCCGAGACCGCCGGAGCCTATATCTGTAAGATCGCCCTGAAGCGGCGGGTGAAGCCCCTGTACGCCATCGGCTTCCTCTACAAGGGCGCCTGCGTGCTGTGCCAGCTGCTGCCCTGTCGGCTGCGCAACTGGCTCATCGGCAGGATCTACGCCGCCTGAGGGCGCGGAAGGGAGACATCACTATGGAGACCGGCTGCTTTGAGACCTCCGTGGTGGTCACGCCGGATTACTGCGACGCCGCGGGCCGCCTTTCCCCCCAGGCCGCCCTTACCATCTTTCAGGGGCTGGCCGCCCGCCACGCGGAGGAGCTGGGCGTGGGCGGGGCTGCCATGGCCCGGCGGGGGGAGTTCTGGCTGACTGTCCACTGCCGGGTGGACCTGCTCCGGCCCGCCCGGCTCATGGAGGAGCTCACCGCCGCCACCTGGCCGGAGCCCTGCGCCGCCGACGCCCTGCGCTGCTTCCGCGGCTACAGCCTTGCCCGGGGCGGCGAGACGGTGGCCCTGGGGCGGACGCAGTGGGCCGTGCTGGGCCCCGGCGGCAGGGTAGTGCCCTTCGGCCAGTCCGGCTTCCCCGCGGATTTCCCCTATCCGGACAGGACCGGCCTCACCGGCGAGCCCGCCCGCTTTCCGGACGACTTTGCCCCGGAGGACCTGGTCATGACCTATACCGTGCGCCCCACGGACATCGATCTGGGCCGCCACATGAACAACGTGGCCTATGTGCGCCTGCTGCTGGACTGCTTTTCCGCATCGAAGCTGGCGGAGGGCTCCATCGCCTCCGTGGAGGTCCACTACGCCGCCCCCTGCCTGGAGGGAGAGACCCTGCAGGTCTTCCGCCGGCAGGAGGGGGATACCGTGCGCCTGGCGGTGAAAAAGGCGCAGGGCAGGGCCGCCGCCCTTGCCGCCGTCCGCTTCCGGACGGAGCCGGGCGCCTGAGAGACCCGCGCCGGCTTTGCGTTTCTGCTTTCGCGGCATACTGGCTGTAGAGGACGCGCTGAAGCTGCCGGTGGACCTGCTTTTGACCTGGGACTGAATTGAAACGGGCAGAGCTGCCCCAAAGGCCGGAAAGGTCCGTGAGACGGTTGATCTCACGGACCTTTTCTGTTCGGAATACCCCTGCCAACTGACGCTTGACAGGGCGGTCTATTCGTGATAGACTCATGGACAGATATAGGTCTACTTTGAATAGACCGACAGGGGGGTATCCGGATGGAATGCTATAAGCTGGGCGCGGTGGAGTCGCGCTTTGCCGAGCTGATCTGGCAGCACGAGCCGCTGACCTCCGGCGAGCTGGTGAAGCTGTGTCAGCAGGAGCTGCAGTGGAAAAAGTCCACCACCTACACGGTGCTGAAAAAGCTCTGCGCCCATGGTTTTTTTCAAAATGAAAACGGCACGGTGACGGCGTGCCTCTCCCGGGAGGAGTACAGCGCCGTGCAGAGCGAGAAATTTGTGGAGGACGCCTTTGACGGCTCCCTTCCCGCCTTCCTCGCCGCCTTCACCGCGCGAAAGCCTCTCTCGGCGCAGGACGCGGCGGAGATCCGCCGCATGATCGACGCCTGGGGCGAGGAGGGGTGAGTCGTGGCTGCAGTCTTTCTGAAGCTTCTGGACCTGAGCATTTCCGCCAGCTGGCTGGCGGCGGTGGTATGCGTCCTTCGTCTGGCCTTCCGGCGCGCGCCCAAGTGGGCGCGGGTCCTGCTCTGGGGCCTCGTTGCCCTGCGCCTGGCGCTGCCCTTTTCCGTGGAGAGCGCGCTGAGCCTTGTCCCGCGGGTGGGAAGCGTCAGAGCCGGTGCGGAGGCGGTCGCCTCCCCACCGGCCGTCCCGGGGGGCGCGGGGGCCGTCATCGGCGGCGCGGCCACTCTGTCCCCGTCTCCCGGCGGGAGCCTTGCCTGCGTGCCTGCGGCGGGAGCCGGGGCGGGCCTTTCGTGGCCGGAGATCGCAGGGGCCGTGTGGCTGGCCGGCCTTGGGGTGATGCTGCTCGGCGCGCTGGTGAGCTTTCTGCGTCTGCGGCGGCGGGTGAGCCCGTCCCTCCCCCTGGGGGAGAATATCTATCTCTGCGACGCCATCCCCACCCCCTTCATCCTCGGTGCGGTGCGGCCGCGCATCTATCTGCCCTCCGCCCTGGACGAGGTGCAGCGGCAGAATGTGCTGGCCCATGAGCGCGCGCACCTCGCCCGGGGGGACCACTGGTGGAAGCCTCTGGGCTTTGTCCTGCTGGCGGTCTACTGGTTTGACCCGCTGCTGTGGCTGGCCTATGCCCTGTTCTGCCGGGATATAGAGCTGGCCTGCGACGAACGGGTGATCCGGGACATGGACGCGGATGCCGTCAGGACCTATTCCCGGGTGCTGCTGGCGTGCAGCGCGCCGGGCAGGCCGGCGGCCGCCTGCCCGCTGGCCTTTGGGGAGGTGGGGGTGAAGGAGCGCGTGAAAAACGCCCTGCGCTACAGGCGGCCCGCCCTTTGGGTCGCCGCGGTCTCGGTCCTGGTGTGCGCTGCCGCGGCGGTGTGCTTCCTCACCGACCCCCGGCGGGAGACGATGCAGTGGGCAAAGCACCTGCGGGCGGAGGACGTGGCGCGCGTGGAGCTGACGGTCCTGCCCCAGGCGGCCGACAGGCAGTACAGGGACCTGGACCGGGAGGAGATCGCCGCTGCGGTGGCCCTCATCAACCGCAGCGGCGGGCGGTACGTCAGCGCGCCCGGGTCTATCACCGGCAGCACGGTCACCCTCTATGTCACCACCACCGACGGCGTGCGCCACACGGTGGCCAATGCGGGCGGCGTCTATCTCTGCATTGACGGAGACACCTACCGGGGCGGCCCCCTCGCCTGGCCCTATACCGAGGGGGACAGCCCGCTGCCGGAGGGCTTCCGGCCCGGCGGCGGGCAGAGCGGCGGCTCCGGCGGACAGACCGATGCGCAGGGCCCCACGGGATATCCCGCCTATGATGCGCTGCTGGCCGACATCTGCGCCCTCCGCCGGGCCGGCGTGCAGGACGCGGGGGGCGAGTTCAGCGCCGAGCTTCTGGCGCCGAACGACTACTACCAGACCCCCGGCTGGCTGCTGCGCGACCTGGACGGCGACGGGACCCCCGAGCTGCTGCTGGGCGCAGACTGGGGCGGCGGACCTGCCGTGCTCTTCGGCCTCTACCGGCTGGACGGCGGAGAGGCCGTCCGCGTGGCCGAGGGCTGGGCCCGCGACCGCTGGTATCTATGCACCGACGGCGGCCTTGCCGAGGAGGGCAGCAGCAGCGCGTTTGAAAGCCGCTTCTCCTACTACCGCTATACCGGCGGCGCGCTGCGGCATGTGGAGACGCTGCTGCTTCTGGACGACGGCTCCGGCGGCGCGTCCTGGTATTACTCCGCCGCGGCGGCGGACGACCCCGGCGGCGATGATGTCTCCCCTGTCAGCGACAGCGAGGCGGCCGCGGTCATGGCCGGGCACCCCTATGAGGCGCTGACCCTTACGCCCTTTGCTTCGGAAAAGGAATAAGATAAAAAGGCTGCGCGGGAGTACTTTCCCGCGCAGCCTTTTTCAGGCCGCCCCAAACACCTTTACGCTGTTTGACGGTCCGAAAAATTATTCCCCTTTGTATTTTATCCTGGTCGCGATGCCGCCCCGTATATGCCGCTCCGCCTTATTCTCCTCCAGAATGGCCTTTACCTGGGCATAGAGCGCCCGGTTGAGCCGGGGCAGCCGGGCGGAAATGTCCTTGTGGACCGTGCTTTTGCTCACGCCGAACTGTCCGGCGGCGGACCGGACCGTGGCGCGGTGCTCCACGATATACTGGGCCAGGGCCACTGCCCGCTCCTCGATGTTCCCCTTCACATGGCAACAACTCCCTGCTCTTTGCGTCCTGGGAGATGTATATGCCGCTGTGGGCGGGAATATGAAGGGCGGGGCGGGGGATCATCTCGTGCCGGTGGAGCCGAAGCCGCCCGCGCCCCGGGCGGTCTCGTCCAGATCGTCGGTGAGGGTGAACTGCGCCGTCAGGTAGGGGGCGATGACCAGTTGGGCGATGCGGTCGCCGCCGCAGACGGTGCGCACCTCGCCGCTGTGGTTGTGCAAGGCCACCATCAGCTCTCCCCGGTAGTCCGCGTCGATCACGCCGACCTTGTTGGCCGGGGCCAGCCCCTGCCTGGAGGCCAGGCCGGAGCGGGCATACACAAGGCCCACATAGCCCCGGGGAATGGCCAGAGCCACGCCGGTGCGGATCAGAGCGGTGGCGCCGGGGGCGATGACCACCGGTTCGTCGGCAAGGGCGTAGAGATCGGCCCCCGCCGCGTCGGCGGAGCCGTAGGCGGGCACTCTGGCCCGGGGGTCCAGAAGCTTGACAGATACGGGTCCGGTCATGAAAATGTCTCCTTTGCGTTACTTTTTGGGCTGGGGAAAATGCAGGTGCGCCTTGTTTTTTCGCGCGATTCGCCCGCGGCAGCGGGCGGGACAGCAGACTGAAGGCCTTGCCACCCCCCTTGTGTAAAGGGGGGACGCCGCCGCGGTCTATGCGGCGGCTGGGGGGATTGTTACCGGGCCAAAGGCAAGCAGCCGTGGCAACAATCCCTCAGTCAGCGCTGCGCGCTGCCAGCTCCCTTTACACAAGGGAGCTTATC
>CAKUHW010000002.1 GCA_934659415.1 uncultured Oscillospiraceae bacterium | reverse complement strand
GCGGCAGATGTTGTCCACGATGCCGGTGTTGTTGGCCACGGTGTTGTCCGTGGGCACGTAGATGACGTCGCAGTTGTCGGCGGCGCTCTGGGTCACGGAGGCCATGTCGTTGGTGTCAGAGAAGGGGAACTGGGTGCAGGTGTAGCCCAGGGCCTCCAGATAGGTCTGCACCGTGTCCACCTGATACTGGCTGTTGGGCTCGGCGGAGCAGTAGAGCAGACCCACCGACTTGGCCTGCGGGCACCAGTCGGCGATCATCTGGGCCTGCTGGTCCAGGGGGGCCAGGTCGGAGGTGCCGGACACGTTGGTGCCCACCAGACCGGTGAAATCGGGGATATTCAGGGCCACGCCGTACTCGGTGACCGACGTGCCCAGCACGGGGATATCGCCGGTGGCGGAGGCGGCGGCCTGCAGGGCGCTGGTGGCGTTGGCCATGATCAGGTCCACCTTGTCGGCCAGAAAGCCGGTGACGATGGTGCTGCAGGTGTTGGACTCCCCGGCGGCGTTCTGCTCCTCAAATTTTACGCCGTTCTCTCCCAGCTGCTCTACCAGGGCGTCCTTAAAGCCCTGGGTGGCAGCGTCCAAGGCCACATGGGGGGCCAGCTGGCAGATGCCCACGGTGTAGACGGCCTTGTTCTCCCCTCCGCCGGAGGGCTGGGCGCTCCCGGAGGGGGAGGCGGTGCCGCCGGAGCAGGCGGCCAGGGATGAGAGCGCGGCCAGAGCCAGAAGGCCCGCGGCCAGCTTTTTCAGACGTGTGTGTTTCATAGCTTGTACCTCCGCCGCGCTGCCGCCGTCGGCGGCGCGCGTTTGTTTTTTTCAGGCCGGACGTTCTGTCCTCCATCTGCGGACAGTATAACGCTTTAATGCGTTGATGTCAACCGTCAATTTGCACGATTCGCGCCTCTGCCGCGCCCGTCCGGGGTACAAAGATGGCCGGAGGCCCCCGCAGGGGCCTCCGGCTCAGGCCGTCAAAAAACGCAAAGACGTTTTTTGACGTTATTCCACCGTCACCGACTTGGCCAGGTTCCGGGGCTTGTCGATGTCGCACCCGCGCATGAGGGCGATGTAGTAGGCCAGCAGCTGGAGGGGGACCACCCCCAGGGAGGGCAGCAGCATGGCGTGGGCCGCGGGCACGGTGAACACGCCGGTGGACACCTTCTCCATCTCCGCCCGGTGGTCCTCCGTGGTCAGGGCCAGAACGTCGGCCCCCCGGGAGCGCACCTCCACCACGTTGCTCATGGCCTTGTCGAACAGCGGGCTGTAGGTGCCCAGGGCCACCACCAGGGTGCCGTCCTCGATCAGACTGATGGTACCGTGCTTCAGCTCGCCGGAGGCATAGGCCTCCGAATGGATATAGGAGATCTCCTTCAGCTTCAAAGAGCCCTCCAGCCCCAGGGCGTAGTCCACGTTGCGGCCGATGAAGAACACGGAGTTCCGGTTGAAGTACTGGGAGGCGAAATACTGGAGATCCTCCTTGTGGGCCAGCACCTCCTCCATTTTGGCCGGCAGCAGGAGCATCTCCTGGAGAATGGCGCGGTACTCCTCCTCGGCCACGGTGCCCAGCCGCCGGGCAAAGTACAGCGTCAGCAGGTCCAGCACCGCCAGCTGGGTGGAGTAGGCCTTGGTGGTAGCCACGGCGATCTCAGGCCCGGCCCAGGTGTACAGCACCTCGTCCGACTCGCGGGCGATGGAGGAGCCCACCACGTTGATCACGCCCAGCACCTTTGCGCCGCGGCGCTTGGCCTCCCGGACGGCCATCATAGTGTCCAGCGTCTCGCCGGACTGGCTGATGGCGATGACCAGGGTGTCCTCATGGACGATAGGGTCCATGTACCGGAACTCGGAGGCCAGGGCCACCTCCACCGGAATGCGCAGCATCCGCTCCAGATTATACTTGCTCACCACGCCCACATGGTAGGCAGAGCCGCAGGCCACGATGTAGATCTTGCCGATGGAGCGGATGTAGTCATCGCTGAGCTTGAAGTCCTCCAGCCACACCTCGCCGTCCCGGATGCGGGGGAAGATGGCCCGGCGCAGGGCCTCGGGCTGCTCCATGATCTCCTTGAACATAAAGTGCTCGTAGCCGCCCTTTTCCGCCGCGTCGATCTCCCAGTCCACATGGGAGATCTCCTTCTGGATGGGGCGCAGGAGGCTGTCATAGCAGCGGATGCCGTCCCGGGTGAGCACGGCCACCTCGCCGTCCTCCATGTAGCTCACGTCCCGGGTGTACTTCACCAGGGCGGTGACATCGCTGGCCAGGAAGCTGCAGCCCTCGCCGTAGCCCAGCAGGAGGGGGGCGTCCTTCCGGGCGGCTACGATCTTATCCGGCTCGTCCGCGCAGATGATGCCCAGGGCGTAGGCCCCCTCGATCCGGCGCAGCACATGGCTCACCGCCTCCAGCAGGTCGCCCTCGTAGAAGTACTCGATGAGCTGGGCCACCACCTCCGTGTCCGTCTCGGACACGAAGGGAACGCCCTGCGCTGCCAGAAACTCCTTCAGGGCGGCGTAATTTTCGATGATGCCGTTGTGTACCACGGCGATCTTGCCGCTGCGGCTCACCTGGGGGTGGGAATTGATGTCGCTGGGGGCGCCGTGGGTGGCCCAGCGGGTGTGCCCGATGCCCACGGTGCCGCTGATGGCCCGCCCGCCCTGCACCAGGTCGAACAGCACCTGCAGGCGGCCCTTGGCCTTTTCCACCTTCAACCCCTGGGGGCCGTATACCGCGATGCCGGCGGAGTCATAGCCCCGGTACTCCAGACGGGCCAGACCGTCCAGCAGGATGGGGGCGGCCTGCTCGGCGCCGACATATCCAACGATTCCACACATGACGATCGTCTCCTTTTCAAATATAGAATGCGGGAGGGGGCGTCAGGTCTCGCCCCGGGCGAGCTTCCGGTCGATCATGGCGTCCACCTGCCGGGAGAACTCCAGCGCCGAATTGTGCCCCATCTCTTTGTTCCGGTTGTTCATGGCGGCCACCTCGATGATAACGGCCAGGTTCCGCCCGGGCTTTACCGGGATGGCCAGCGTGGGCACGGAGACGTCCAGCAGCTGGGTGTAGGACTCCTCCGCCCCCAGCCTGTCGTAGGCCGCTCCGTCCTGCCAGGTCTCCAGGTTGATGAGCATGTCGATGGTGGACTCGTTCTTGACCGCCGACATGCCGAACAGCCGCCGCACGTCCACCACGCCGATGCCCCGCAGCTCCATATAGTAGCGGATCAGCTCCGGGGCGGTGCCCATCAGGCGGTTGTTGGGGGTGCGGCGGATCTCCACCGCATCGTCGGCGATGAGCCGGTGGCCGCGTTTGATCAGCTCAATGGCGGTCTCGCTCTTGCCCACGCCGGACTCCCCGGTGAGCAGCACTCCCTCGCCGTACACCTCTACCAGTACCCCGTGCCGGGTGATGGTGGGGGAGAGGGCCATGCGCAGGTAGGCCACCAGGGTGCTGATGATATTGGCCGTCTTTTCCTTGGTGCGCAGGATCACCCGCCCGTGCTTTTCCGCCATCTCCATGCACTCGGGGAAGGGCTCCAGCCCCCGGGAGTAGATCAGGGCGGGAAAGTCGTAGGACAGCAGGTCGCCGAAGCTGACCATGCGCTCCCCCCGGGTGAGACGCTGGAGGTAGGAGGTCTCCACCAGACCGATGACCTGCATCCGGTCGGCGTCGAAGTAATCAAAAAAGCCCGCCAGCTGCAGTCCCGGGCGGTTCACGTCCTCAATGGTGATCTTTCTGTCCCGGTAGCCCTCCGGGGCGTACAGGACCTCAAGGCCGAACTGATCGATGATGCGGCCCAGACTGATGCTCGGTGTGCTTGCCACGGCGCGCGCCTCCGTTTCCCTGGTGTAGTCCTGAGATTATACCACACCTGCGGGGAAAAGAGAATAGCGTTTGCACAAAAAGATGCCGCCGCCCCAAAGGACGGCGGCATTCGGCGCCTGTGCTCAGGTGCAGGGGCAGCAGCTGCGGGCCTCCTGGTAGTCGCTGCACTGGTTCACGGTGTTGGGCGGGAAGAATTCCTCCACCGGGAACTGGACCCGGCGGAACGCCGCGCAGGGGTCCTCTTCGCCGCCGCCCGGGCACTCCTTCTGGGGCACGCAGTAGTCGTAGGCGGGGATGAGCAGCTGGCTGTCCCGCTCCAGACGGATCATGGAGAACTGCCCCAGGGTCACATAGACCCGGCGGCCCTCGCCGCCGGTGCACAGCCCGTCGGGGAAGGCCCCTGCGATGGCCCCGGGGATCTCGCAGCTCTCCCCGGTCTCGCCGGGAATGCACTCCGCTGCGTCCGTCATCCGCAGGCCCAGAATCAGCGGGTCCACCGCCTCCACCACGGCGGTGGGGAGATTGGTGGAGGGCAGCTGCTGTTCGTCCAGCCCTCCGCCCGACATGGCGGAGGAGAACACCTTGGCGGAGCCCTCGCTGCCGAACAGTACGGCGCGCTTGTCGAACACGGCCAGCCCGGTCACGGTCACAGGCCGGGCCGCACCCAGAAAGGCGTCCGCCGTCACCCGGTAGAAATAGCGGACATCCACGGTGAAGAATCCGCGGTGAAAGCCCACCGGCTCCACGTCAATGTACGCGTACAGCAGCTCGGCCCGCCCTGCCTTCAGGCTGATCGCCCGGTCTATCACGGCCTGCGCCCCCGCGGCGGGATAGAGACGCAGGTCCTCCGCGCAGTCCTTGTCGCGGCAGCTGTCAAAGATCTTTCTCGTGTGGATACAGACGGCCTCACGGATCCCGGTGGCGTCGCACACGGGGCCGGCTTCGGTGATTTCAGCCATAGTTGTACCTCCCGACAGTTATGGGATGAGGGGAATGCTCTCCCTCACTCCCATTGTATGGCGGGGGCGAAAAAGAGTGCGCCGCCCCGGGAAGGGGCGGCGCGGCGGAAACTTTTCCCCGGCGGACGCAAAAAAGCCTTGCATTTGACGCGGGCATCTGCTACAATACAACTGCTGTGCGGGTATAATTCATCGGTAGAATGCGACCTTCCCAAGGTTGATAGGTGGGTTCGACTCCCATTACCCGCTCCAAAAGACCGGCAGGCATCTGACGATGTCTGCCGGTCTTTTCAGATAATAAATAATAGTGAATAGTGAAGAAGTAAGGTATCCGCGATTTATCCGTCAAAAAACGTCCTTGAGTTTTTTGACGGCCAGGGGAGGCACGGCCTGCGCCGTGCCTCCCCTGTTTGCGGTTTGGTCTGGCTTTA
Organism: uncultured Oscillospiraceae bacterium; assembly: GCA_934659415.1. GTDB lineage: Bacteria > Bacillota > Clostridia > Oscillospirales > Oscillospiraceae > Enterenecus. Next base: position 13,079 of record CAKUHW010000002.1, on the reverse strand, counting down.
TCCTGCTCAGTCGCCGGTGCGGTAGCGCTTCTGGGGTACATAAGTGCAGTGGAGCAGCTCGTGGGCCTTGTGGCTGCCGGGCTCGCCCAGATAGGTGTCGTACAGCTCCTTGACCAGGGGATTTTCGTGGCTCTTGCGGAATTCCATGCCCTGGTCCTGCTTGTAGAGGGCCCGGGCCCGCAGGGTGCGCAGATCGGTGAAGGAGCGCTCCACCGAGGAGTGGAGAGGCTGGCCACCGCCGTTGACGCAGCCGCCGGGACAGGCCATGAACTCCACAAAGTCATAGTGGAGCTCGCCGGCGCGGATGCCGTCCAGCACCTGCTTGGCGTTGGCGAGGCCGGAGGCGACGCATACCCGCACGGTGCGGCCGGGCAGGTCGTAGCTGGCCTCCTTGATGCCCTCGATGCCCCGGACCTCGTTGAACTCCAGGGGACCCATCTCGCTGCCGGTGAGCTTGGCCACCACGGTGCGCAGGGCGGCCTCCATCACGCCGCCGGTGGCGCCGAAGATCACGGACGCGCCGGTGGAGATGCCCAGCATGGGGTCAAAGTCGGCGTCGGGCAGGCGGTCGAACATCATGCCGGCCTGGGTGATCATGCGGGCCAGCTCCCGGGTGGTGAGAGAGGCGTCCACGGGCATGCAGCCGTTCTTCATCCGCTGCTCCTCCCGCTTGACCTCATACTTCTTGGCGGTGCAGGGCATGATGGACACCACATAGATATCCTTGGGATCAATGCCCGCCTTCTCGGCGTAGTAGCTCTTCACCAGGGCGCCGAACATCTGCTGAGGGGACTTGCAGCTGGACAGATTGGGGACAAAGTCCGGATAGTGCTGCTCGCAGAAACGGATCCAGCCGGGGGAGCAGGAGGTGATGAGGGGCAGCTCGCCGCCCTCGCTGAGCCGCTGGAGGAACTCGGTGCCCTCCTCCAGAATGGTCACGTCCGCGGCGGTGTCCACATCGAAGACCTTGTCAAAGCCCAGGCGGCGCAGGGCGGACACCATCTTGCCCTCCACATTGGAGCCCACGGGCATACCGAAGCACTCGCCCAGGGTCACGCGCACGGAGGGGGCGGGGCCCACCACCACATGCTTGGAGGGATCATGCAGGGCCTCCAGCACTTCGGCGGTGGAGTCCTTTTCCGCCAGCGCGCCGGTGGGACAGGCCACGATGCACTGGCCGCAGTTCACGCAGTCCACCTCGCCCAGGTCCCGTTCAAAGGCGCAGCCGATGTGGGTCTGGAAGCCGCGGTCGTTGGGGCCGATGACGCCCACGGACTGGAGCTTGCGGCAGGCGGCCACGCAGCGCCGGCACAGCACGCACTTGGAGTTGTCCCGGACCAGGTGGGGCGCGGAGTCCTCGATCTGGGGCGGGATGTTGTCGCCGGCGTAGCGCACGGCGTCGATTCCCAGGTCGGCGGCCAGCTGGCGCAGCTCGCACTGGGCGTTGCGGGGACAGGTCAGGCAGTCCATCCGGTGGTTGGACAGGATGAGCTCCAGGGTAAGGCGGCGGGAATGGCGCACCTTGGCGGTGTTGGTGTAGACCTCCATGCCCTCGCTGACGGGGTAGACGCAGGAGGCCATCAGGGAGCGGGCGCCCTTGACCTCCACCACGCACATCCGGCAGGCGCCGATCTCGTTGACGTCCTTCAGAAAGCACAGGGAGGGGACCTTGATGCCGGCGGAGTAGGCCGCCTCCAGAACGGTGGTCCCCTCGGGGACGATGACCGGGATGTTGTCGATGGTCAGATTGATCATTTTCTTTTCCATAGCTCTCACTCCTCCCCTCAGGCCCGGATGATGGCGTCAAAGCGGCAGTTGGCCTTGCACAGGCCGCACTTGATGCACTTGCTGGGGTCGATGGTATGCGGGATCTTCACGGTGCCGCTGATGGCGTTCACGGGACAGTTTTTGGCGCACAGGGTGCAGCCCTTGCACTTGGAGGGATCGATGGTGAAGCGCAGCAGGTTGCGGCACACGCCGGCGGGACAGCGCTTTTCCACCACGTGGGCCACATACTCGTCCCGGAAGTAGCGCAGGGTGGACAGCACCGGGTTGGGGGCGGACTGGCCCAGGGCGCACAGGGCGGAGGACTTCAGATGCTGGCACAGCTCCTCGATGGTGTCCAGGTCCTCCAGGGTGCCCTCGCCGTTGGTGATCTTGTCCAGCAGGTCGTACAGGCGCTTGGTGCCGATCCGGCAGGGGGCGCACTTGCCGCAGGACTCGTCCACGCAGAACTGCAGGAAGAACTTGGCGATATCCACCATGCAGTTGTCCTCATCCATCACGATGAGGCCGCCGGAGCCCATCATGGAGCCGATGGCGGTGAGGGAGTCGTAGTCGATGGGGGTGTCGATAAGCTCGGCGGGAATGCAGCCGCCGGAGGGGCCACCGGTCTGGGCGGCCTTGAACTTCTTGCCGCCGGGGATGCCGCCGCCGATCTCCTCGATCACGGTGCGCAGGGTGGTGCCCATGGGGATCTCCACCAGACCGGTGTTGGTGATCTTGCCGCCCAGGGCAAACACCTTGGTGCCCTTGGACTTCTCTGTGCCGATGGCGGCGTATTTCTCCCAGCCGTTATTGAGGATCCAGGTGATGTTGGCGTAGGTCTCCACGTTGTTCAGCAGCGTGGGCTTCCGGAACAGGCCCTTGTTGGCGGGGAAGGGGGGACGGGGGCGGGGCTCGCCGCGCTTGCCTTCGATGGAGGTCATCAGGGCGGTCTCCTCGCCGCAGACGAAGGCGCCTGCGCCCAGACGCAGCTCCAGATCGAAGGAGAAGCCGGAATTCAGGATGTTTTTGCCCAACAGGCCGTACCGCCGGGCCTGGCCGATGGCGATCTCCAGGCGCTTGACGGCAATGGGGTACTCGGCGCGGACGTAGATGTAGCCCTGGCTGGAGCCGATGGCGTAGCCGGCGATGGTCATGGCCTCGATGACGGAGAAGGGGTCGCCCTCCAGTACGGAGCGGTCCATAAAGGCGCCGGGGTCGCCCTCGTCGGCATTGCAGCAGACGTACTTGATGCCGTCCTCGCTCACCGCGTCGTGGGTGAACTGCCACTTCAGGCCGGTGGAGAAGCCTGCGCCGCCGCGGCCCCGCAGGCCGGACTTCTTGATGCAGTCGATGATCTCCTGGGGGGGCGTCTGCTCGGTGAGTATGCGCTCCAGAGCGACGTAGCCGTCCACCCCCAGATACTCGTCGATGGACTCGGGGTTGATGACGCCGCAGTTGCGCAGGGCGATGCGCAGCTGGTGCTTGTAGAAGCGGGTCTCGGACAGGGAGGTGGCGGTCTCGTCACCGCCCCGGTCCTTCTGGAGCAGACGGGTGACGATGCGGCCCTTGATGAGATGCTCGGTGACGATCTCGGCCACGTCGGCGTCGGTGACGTGGCAGTAGCAGGCGCCCTCGGGGAATACCAGCACGTTGGGGCCGCGCTCGCACAGGCCGATGCAGCCGGTCTTTACCACCCGGACCTCGTCCTGCAGCTTGTTGCGCTTGATCTCCCGCTCAAAGGCGGCCAGCACCTTGGGGCTGTCGGTGGAGGAACAGCCGGTGCCGCTGCACACCAGTACGTTACAGCGAATGTGACTCATGTCGCGCTCTCCTCCTTATTCCGCGGCACCGATGGTGTAATCGGTGACCACATTGTGATTGACCAGGTGCTGCTCCACGACGGCGGGCACCATATCGGGCTTCATCTTCACATAGGTGACCTTTTCCTGGCCGGGGACATAGACCTCCACGATGGGCTCCAGGCGGCACACGCCGATGCAGCCGGTCTGGGACACGGTGACATTTTTCAGCCCCCGCTTTTCGATCTCGTCCAGAAAGGCGGTGAGGACGGGACGGGCGCCCGCGGCGATGCCGCAGGTGGCCATGCCCACCACGACGCGGATGTCGTTCTCGTCGCCGTTTCGCAGATCCATCTGCTTTTTCATGTTCTCGCGGATGGCTCTGAGTTCTTCAATGCTCTTCATGTTGCTTCAGCTCCTCCTATTTGGGCTTCCTGTTCGGAAAGATATGCGCGGATCCATTGGAACACGGCGGGCTCCGCCAGTGAGACCTGGCTGCCCAGCTCCCGGCGCAGCTCCCGGGTGTCCAGCCGCACCTGCCCGCCTGGGGCGGTGTGGCAGTATGTGAAGTCGATCCCGGGGCTGCCCTGTATCAGCAGCGCCACCGTGGCGGGGAGATCTCCCGCCGGGGGACAGTCCAGATGGCGGGTATTGACCCTGGCGGTCACCACTGTGCCCGCGCCGGGCGCGCTGCGGATGTCCAGGCTGCCGCCGGTCTGCTCCGCCGTCTGCCGGTAGAGGGGGATGCCCATGCCCACCTTGCGGGTGGTGCGGGTGGTGGTGAAGGGGTCGCTCACCCGCCGCAGCAGCGCCTCGTCCATGCCCCGGCCGTTGTCGGCGACGACGATGGTCAGCCAGCCGTCCGCGCCCTGACCGAGGGTCAGGTCCACCCGGGTCGCCCCGGCCTCCACGGAGTTTTTGGCGATGTCCAGGATGTGCTCCGAAAGCTCTTTCATCCTTTTTTAATGTACTGCTCCAGAATAGGGCCCACCTGGGCCGGAGTGAGACGGCCGTATACATCGTCGTTGATCATCATCACGGGGGCCAGGCCGCAGGCGCCGATGCAGCGGCAGGCATCCAGGGAGAACAGCCCGTCGGCGGTGATGCCTCCGGGGACGATGTTGAGCTTTTTCTGCACCGCCTCCAGCACGTCTGCGGAGCCCTTGACGTAGCATGCGGTGCCGAGACAGACGGAGATCTGATACTTGCCCTTGGGGTTGAGCGTGAACAGCGAGTAGAAGGTGGACACGCCGTAGACCTCGGACAGGGGGATGTCCAGCCCCTCGGCGATCATGATCTGCGCTTCCTCCGGCAGATAGCCGAAGATCTCCTGGGCGGCCTGCAGTACGGGCATGGTGGCCCCGGGCTGTCCCTTGTGCTCTTCGATCACCTTGCGCAGGCGCTCCTCCTGCTCCGGCGTGCCGCGGTACGGCACGGCGGTCTTACAGTTCGACATGAGAATGATCCCTCCAATGAATTCAGCAATTTTTATCAATCTATTCTCGTTTTTGCGATGTTACAAGGAAATGATATCACAGGAAGAACGGATTTTCAAGGCATTTCTTTCCGATGACTCATGAAAATGTGAAATGACTATACACACTTTTTTGCATAATGTGTCTACTTCGTTAAGAAAATGAACAATGCAGCTAATATATGTAAAAAACCCCGGAGAGGCCGGCGGGGTTGCCGGTCTCTCCGGGTCGGACGGGCCAGAAGCCGGTCAGATTTTGCCGCTTCGCAGCACATCTATGACCGCCTGAGGGGTTTTGTGCGCCAGAAGCAGACTTTGACTCGGATCGGGGATCTCGGTCAAAAAATGAGCGTCGCAGCCGGTGAGAAAGGGCACGCCCCGCAGGTCCGGCCGCCGGGTAAAGCCCGGCGGGCAGTGCAGGGAGAGCTCGGCCGCGGGGAAGGAGGCCTCCGGCATCCACAGTCCCAGGTTGGACAGCAGGGAGAAGGCGGGGCGGTCAATGTGGGCGGGGTAGGCCACGCCGCCGAAGTGTCCGACCAGAGCGGAGACCTGTGCCACCGGAATGGCGGTCGCGCCGGAGAGCAGGGCGGTCTCCTCCCGGATCAGATGGTCTTCGGCGTCCATCACCAGCTGCCGGCCGAAGTATTCGGGCCGATTGGGCTCCCGGGGCAGGGCCCGGCGCACCAGCGCGCCGAAGGCGGCCGCCTGCTTCAGATCGGGGAACAGGCAGATCACATGGACCTCCTCCGCGCACGTCAGCTCCATTCCCGGCAGGGCCAGCAGCCCCCGCTCCTCCGCCGCCCGACAGAAGGCGGGACAGTTGTCTACGCTGTTGTGGTCGGTGAGAGCCACGGCGTCATACCCCGCCAGGGCGCACATGGCGGCCAGGTCGGCGGGGGTCATGTCATCACCGGCGCAGGGGGACAGGCAGGAGTGCAGATGGAAGTCGAAGCGGCATTCCGTCATGGCCGCAGGCAGCCGGCCACCGCCGCGGCGCAGGCGAAGGTGGGGCGCTTGGTGCCCAGCAGGTTGATGCCCTGCTGTGCGCAGCGCTGTGCCAGGGCTGCGTCAGGGGCCACATCCTCGGTGAGGATCACGCAGGCGGCGTCCGTCAGGGCGGCCACCGCCGCCACGTTGGCGTTGCTCATGATGGTCAGCCAGGCGCACCCGGCTCCGGCGTTGCCCATCACCCAGCTGAGCAGGTCGCCGCAGTAGCCGCCGGCGACCTCCCGCTCCGGGTCGGCCAGGTGCAGCGCCGTCAGCTCCAGGCGGTCGGCAAGTTCCTTCACGGTCATAAAAGCACCATCCTTTTTGATCTGCGCATCGAAGCTGCGCTCAGACATTCCCGCTCTCCGGGGGGAGGGTCTCTCCGGCAGGCCGGCGGTTTTTCCGCCGGCGGAAGGGGGCGGGGAGATAGGCATCGGCGTCAGTGCCGCCGGCGATGCGCTGCATCCGCTCGCGCACCTTGAAGATGCAGTCGGCCTCGCTGGCCCGGCCCATGACCACGTCCTCCGCAAAGGCGCGGCAGGAGGGGGCCCCGCAGGAGCCGCACCGCAGGCCGGGCAGCTGGGCCTCCAGCTGCTGGATGCGCCGCATCTTCTCCATGGCCTTGCCCCGGTCGCTGTCCAGCACATAGGTGGGCAGAAACTCCGGGCGCTGGGTGGTCTCCAGTACGGCCTCCACCGGGGAGCCGGGGGCATAGGCGCACACCTCCCCGGGGAGCTTGGCCGTCAGCTCCCGCAGGCGCATCCGGGCTATGTAGGGATTTTCCACGTTGAGACAGCCCCCCAGGCAGCCCTGAGTGCAGGCCCGCAGCTCGATAAAATCCGCCTCGGGCACATGGCCCGCCTCGATCTCCTCCAGAATGGCGATGACGTTTTCAATGCCGTCCACCACCACGCTGGGGCCGTTGCCCCGGGACTTGGCCTCGCCGCCGATGCACCCCCAGCCCACGCCGGAGGCCCCCGCATGGGACAGGGGCCGCACCCCGTCGCGGCCCAGGCGGCGCATAGGCTCCAGCAGGGCGCGGTACACGTCGTTGGCGGCGAAGGCGCCGTCCAGCACCGGGGCGCGCAGTCCGTCCGGGATGGCCGCGGAGGTCACCAGAGAGGAGCAGGGGACGATGGAGAACACGCCGATCTCCTCCGGGGACAGGCCGGTGGCCTGCGCGGCCTGCTGCCGGGCCAGCACTGCGGCCAGCTCCAGGGGGGACACCACCGGGGCCAGATGCCCCAGCAGGTCCGGAAAGCGGATGCAGATGAGCCGCACCACCGCCGGGCAGGTGGAGGAGATCTCCGGGCGGGGCCGGTCCGGGTCCGCCGGACGGCTGCGGAGAAAGCCCGCCAGAAGCTCCGCGGCCGCCGCCGCCTCGTATACCTGGTCAAATCCCAGCTCCAGCAGGGCGGAGAGCACCCGGTCCGGGTGCTCCAGGTTGTGGAACTGCCCGTAGAGGGAGGGGTCGGGCACGGCAATGCAGTATTGATAATTCTGCAGCACATTGAAGGTATCCGGCACGGTCTTCACGGCGCTGTGGGGACAGATGCGGATGCAGGTGCCGCAGTCGATGCACCGGTTGGGCAGGATGGTGGCTTTGCCGTTCCGTACCCGGATGGCCTCCGTGGGGCAGCTTTTGATGCAGGTCGTGCAGCCCCGGCATTTTTTATATTCCAGTACCACGGAATGACGCATAGGATAAAGCACCTCCGGGCCGCGGCCTGTGCGGGCCTGCGGCGGATCTCTCCCCGGCGGGAGGGTCAGCTGTCTGCGGGGATCCGGATCACCATGGTGACGGTGGTGCCCACCCCCACCGTGGACTCCACGGTCATCCGGTCGCTGTACTTTTTCATGTTGGGCAGACCCATGCCCGCGCCGAAGCCCAGGTTGCGCGCGGCGTCGCCGGCGGTGGAGTAGCCGGCCTGCATGGCCAGGCCGATATCCGGGATGCCGGGGCCGTGGTCAGCCAGAGTGATGGTGATCTCATCCATGCCCACATCCACGCTGGCGGTGCCGCCGTCGGCGTGGATGACCATGTTGATCTCCCCCTCATACATGCACACGGCCACCCGCCGGATGGTCTCCGAGTCAAAGCCCATTTTCCGCAGGGCCTGCTTCATGGCGGCCGATGCCTCCCCGGCCCCGGACAGGTCTCCGCCGGACACCTCATAGGTAAAATGGAGCAGCTCCACCGCTGTGCACCTCCCCGCTGCCGGCGCGTCCGGCAAAATCGAAACTTTCACCACTATCATCATAGCATACTTTTTCGGATTTTCAATGAAAAAACCGAATTTGACGTGGAAATTCACAAAGTCGGCGGGCAGGCCGCAGCCATTTTCTGCCCAACGGGCATTGACTTCGTCGTTGCTTTGACGATATAATGAGACACCGCGTTAAAGCAAAACGGACCGGGTCGGTATCCCGGCACACAGGAAAGGAGCGTTCTCCATGAGCGACCAACGTGTATACAATTTTTCCGCCGGTCCCTCCATGCTTCCGCTGGAGGTGCTGGAGCGGGCGGGAGCCGAGATCACCAACTACCGGGGCTCCGGGATGTCCGTGATGGAGATGAGCCACCGATCCAAGGTGTTCGACCAGATCTTTCAGGACACCAAGGCGCGCTTCCGTCGCCTGTTCCGCGTGCCGGACAACTATCACATCCTGTTTCTGCAGGGGGGCGCCTCCTCCCAGTTCTCCATGGTGCCGCTGAATCTCATGGGGCGCACGGGGAGGGCGGACTACGCCGTCACGGGCAATTTCTCCTCCATCGCCTGCAGGGAGGCCGAAAAGTACGGCACGGTCCATGTGGCCGCCTCCAGCGAGGACCGGAACCACACCTATATCCCGGCCCAGGCCGAGCTGCGGCTGGACCCGGAGGCCAGCTACTTCCACTACTGCGCCAACAACACCATCTACGGCACCGAGTGGCAGTACATCCCGGACACGGGCAGCGTGCCCCTGGTGTGCGATATGTCCTCCGACTTTCTCAGCCGGACGGTGGATGTGTCCCGCTACGGGATCATTTACGGCGGGGCCCAGAAGAACCTGGCCCCCGCGGGCCTGACGGTGGCCATCGTCCGGGACGACCTGCTGGGGGGCGAGCTGCCGTACACGCCGCTGATGATGAGCTACAAGCGCATGGCCGACAAGGACTCCATGTACAACACTCCGCCCTGCTGGTGCATCTATATGCTGGGCCTGGTATTGGAGTGGCTGGAGGGCTGCGGCGGCGTGGAGGGCATGGAGAAGCGCAAACACGCCAAGGCAGCCCTGCTCTACGACGTGCTGGACGGCTCCCGGCTGTTCACCTGCCCGGCGCAGCCCGGCAGCCGGTCCGACATGAACGTGACCTTCCGTACGGCGGACCCGGGACTGGACGCCAAATTCGTGGCCGAGGCGGCCCAGGCGGGCTTTGCCAACCTGAAGGGCCACCGCCTGGTGGGCGGCATGCGGGCCTCCATCTACAACGCCATGCCCGCCGAGGGCGTGGAGAAGCTGGCGGACTTCATCCGCCGCTTCGACCGGCAGAACTGAGGAGGGACCTGTGATGTATCAGATCAAAACCATGAACCGGATCGCCCCGGTGGGTCTGGCCCGCCTGCCGGCGGAGACCTATACCGTGGGCGACGGCGTAGAGGGGGAGAACGGCATTCTGGTGCGTTCGGCCAAGCTCCACGACTATCCTTTCCCGCCCAGCCTCTGGGCCATTGCCCGGGCGGGAGCGGGCACCAACAACATCCCCGTGGAGGAGTGCGCCCGGCAGGGTATCGTGGTGTTCAACACCCCCGGGGCCAACGCCAACGCCGTGAAGGAGCTGGCCCTCTGCGCGCTGCTGCTGGCCAGCCGGGACATCATCGGCGGCAGCGCATGGGTCCATCAGCAGGTGGACGGCGGTACGGACATCACCGCCGTAGTGGAAAAGGGCAAGGCCGCCTTCGCCGGGCCGGAGCTCTACCGCAAGACCTTGGGCGTGGTAGGTCTGGGGGCCATCGGCGCGCTGGTGGCCAATGCCGCCCTGGGCCTGGGCATGGAGGTCTACGGCTACGACCCCTACCTCTCGGTGGATGCCGCCCTGCGGCTGGACCGCCACGTCCACGTGGTCAAGACGCCGGAGGAGCTCTTCCGGGTCTCGGACTATATCACCCTGCACATCCCCTGCACCGACGCCACCCGGGGCATGGTGAACGCCGACGCCATCGAGCAGATGAAGGACGGCGTGCGTCTGATCAACCTGGCCCGGGGAGAGCTGGCGGACGACGAGGCCCTGCTGGCGGCTCTGGCGGCGGGCAAGGTGGCCCGCTATGTCACCGACTTTCCCACCAACGCCCTGGCCGCCTGCCCCCAGGTGGTGGCGCTGCCCCATCTTGGAGCCTCCACCCCGGAGAGCGAGGACAACTGCGCCGTCATGGCCGCAGACGAGCTGCGGGACTACCTGGAAAACGGCAACATCCGCAACAGCGTGAATTTCCCCGCCGTGGAGCTGGCCCGTTCCGGCGCCCAGCGCCTGTGCGTCATCCACCGCAACATTCCCGCCATGCTGGCCAATATTACCCTGCAGCTGTCCAGGGACGGGGCCAATGTGGAGAACATGACCAACAAGTCCCGGGGGGACTGGGCCTACACCATCGTGGACGTGGGCACCCCCGTGGACGAGCGGGCGCTGCAGGATATCCGCAGCATCCCCGGCGTCATCCGTCTGCGGACCATCTGAGAGGGAAGCTGCGGAAGAAAAACCGAACCGGATAAGATCAGCGGCCCGCCGCGGAGCATTGGCTCTCGCGGCGGGCCGTTCTGTCGTGCGGAGGGTGGTGCCCCGCTTCTGGCGGATCAGGTTCGTGCCCCGCAGGTAGACGGCGGAGACGGGGGCGCTCTCCATGAAGAGGCGGCCAAGGGCTTATGCGCTTCACGCTCCGCCGCATGGCTACCTCCGGCAGACTCAGCGGGCAGGGGGGATGCCGAGGGCTTTTTCGAGGCCGTTCAGTGCTTGCAGCTGCTGTGTGTTGTCACGGTCGAACAGCGCCTCAAAGGCGCGCAGGTAGACGCCTCCGGGTACGAACTCCGCCTGAGGCAGCTTCTGAAGCCTGCGCCTGCCGATCTGCTCCACCACCGAATCTGCGAAATAGTTGGCCCAGTGGATACGGTTCGGCTTGCCTCCCCAGGGCTCTTTCGGACGGGGATCGCGGTTGTTGCAGATGAAAGAATAGAACGGATGCAGCCGGTCCGTCAGTTCCCGAAACAGCCTATACAGTTCATCGGGGTGTTTGATATAGGAAGCAAATTCTAAAGGAAGATCAATAGTAATTGCATTGCAGGCTTGCGTGGACAGATTTCCCAAAAGACAGCCCAGTCCCCAGGATAGATCCTCATCCAGATTGGAGAAAAAACCAAATGAGCAGACATCGTCCGGAGAGTCCATCTTTTTCATGGCGGCAGAGACGACCTGCTTCAGAGACTCTTCAGACCCATCCAGTGCGACGGCGTCCCGTTTCCGCCGGACGGTTTCATAGCGAGGGACGGCGCCGGACCCAGCGCGCTCCCCAGCGGTCCGCCCGCCAGCTGCGCCAGCAGCACCAGCGACAAAAGCAGACTGACCCATCGGATCGCTTTTCTGTACATAGCGGTTCCTCCCTGCTCTCTCTTTTTTGACCTGCCCTCTTTCCGAATTTGGCCCGTACTTCCCGGGAACTTGTGCGTCCTGCATCCATCATACCAGAGAAACCCGGCGGAAACTATGCACATTTCCCACAAACTTTTCCAAAAACTACTGCTTTTCGGCCGGGACGGGGGCGAGAGGAAACTGGGGACAGGGGCGGAGGTTTTTTGCCGCTCTTCCGCGGATTTGGGTTTTCTTTTCCGGCGGAATATGCTATACTGTACCCTGACAAATCATACACAGGGAGGGTCTGCAATGCAGAACAGGATCACAGTCTCCGTGCAGGGACGGGAGTATACGCTTCTGGCCGTGGAGGACGCGGCCTATGTGCAGCGTGTGGCTGCCTATGTGGACGGCAAGCTGACGGAGCTGGGCGGCTCCGGCCTGTCCCAGACCGACTGCGCGGTCCTCGCGGCGCTGAACATCGCGGACGAGCGCTTTAAGGAGCAGGAGAACGGCGAGGCTCTGCGCCGGCAGATCAAGGAGCTGCTGGAGGAGTCGGCCGGGCTGAAGGGGGAACTCAGCGAGGCCAAGCGGGAGATCTTCAAGCTGCAGCAGAAGCGCTGAGACGCCCCTGCCCGGTGAGGCGGATTTTACCGATACCAACTCTGGGAGGCCGTTATGGAGATTCTTGCCCCCGCGGGCAGTCCTGAGGCGGTGCGCGCGGCGGTGTGCGCCGGCGCGGACGCCGTCTATCTGGGCTTCGGCAGCTTCAACGCCCGCCGCAATGCCCGCAATTTTACCGAAGAGGAGCTGGCTGCCGCCATCACCTACTGCCATGTGCGGGGGGTGAAGCTCTATCTCACCCTGAACACCCTGGTGGGCGACCGGGAGCTCGGCGAGGCCGCCGACCTGGCGGTGCGCGCCTCGCAGATGGGGATGGACGCCGTGCTGGTGCAGGACATGGGCCTGGTGCGCATTCTGCGCCAGGTGGCCCCCGATCTGCCGGTCCACGCCTCCACCCAGATGTCCGTCCACAGTCTGGACGGGGTGAAGGCCGCCGCCGACCTGGGCCTTACCCGGGTGGTGCTGGCCCGGGAGCTCTCGGGCAGCGACATCGCCTATATCTGCGAGCGCTCCCCGGTAGAGATCGAGGTCTTCGTCCACGGCGCGCTGTGCATGTGCCACAGCGGCCAGTGCTATATGTCCTCCGTCATCGGCGGGCGCAGCGGCAACCGGGGTCTGTGTGCCCAGCCCTGCCGCCTGGCCTACGGCTGGGGGGACCGGGCGGACAGCTATCCCCTCTCCCTGAAGGATGCCTCCATGGCGGATCACCTGCGGCAGCTGCGGGACATGGGGGTGGCCAGCGCCAAGATCGAGGGGCGCATGAAGCGGCCGGAATATGTGTGGGTGGTCACCAAGGTATATGCCGACGCCCTGCGGGAGGGGCGTG
>CAKUHW010000001.1 GCA_934659415.1 uncultured Oscillospiraceae bacterium | reverse complement strand
CAGGCGATTCCGGTGATTTTTGGTGGAGACTACTGGACTCGAACCAGTGGCCTCATGCGTGTGAAGATTCGATAGGGACGTCTTCCACACTGTTTCAGCGGTGTTAAACGGATTTACCAAAGAATTCCGTCACCCATAGATATGCTTTTCTCCGTTGTTTCCGCCCCAGTTTTTCTGTTCGTGGGTCACAGCGTGGGTCAGAGTTATATTTTCGGCAAAGCCGGTTTTTAACGCCGCAATGCTTTTGCTTCAACAAGATAATATGCAAAGAAGGTGCATATTCTAAGGCTTGCACATGATTTCTCATACTTTTGGCTTACTGGCATTTCAAATAGCGAACACCTGATTGCCGAAAAGGGCCGCAGGCAAAAACGCAACGCCAAAGCACCAAGTCTGAATCCTGACATCCTCAAAACTCTTGTCCCTTGCCCAAGTCGCATTTAATGCAGTTAAGAGATTCACCGTAATAAACACCTTTGGACACCTGACGGTGGTAGCAGCAGGCCAGAGAGACTTCCGCTGCCTCCACCGCCATGCCAAATGCCGGAACACAAAAAATTAGGGGGATCGTCAACAAAGCTTTGTTCTCTGATGGCAGTGATCGTGGGCGGTTCTCAAAAGAAACTGCCAATACGCAACGTTTCTGATACCAGGGAGGCCGTAGAGCAAATCTGCCACATGACAGGCATTGCTGTGGAGTGCTGACCCGCGAGGAGGAAACTGCCTGCAACACGGCAGGAGGCGGTGAAATGTTTGCCGACATCGACGGCGTCAGCGTAGAACTGGTTGTGCTTACCGAGCAGTACCTGCAAAAAGCGGTCAGTGTACCGGTGGTTCCTTGAAACTGTACCGGGACTGCGCGAAGAAGATTCTGCTGGGCAAGGAATTCCATCAGCGGATGGACAAGGCGATTCGAATCGCGTCCGATTCAGTATTGTACAGGAACCACATGGATTGCGCAGTCTGCATGACGCGAACCTGTCTGTGGCTGTGCGGCGGTCTGTTCGGCTTGCCGGAAGATAACCGCACTTTTCACCTGCCGGCAATGAGATGCGCTGGCAGAGCGCCCTTTCCGGTGCGGCAAGGATGCATCTGACCCGATTCTGCGCTATGCACTGGAAACGTATTCATGTCCTGACTTCCGGAATGAAGATTCTGCGGTATTTGAAGGATCGGTTTGGGGCAGAGGATATTCCTGTCGGACATTGCGGCATCCGGAAACATTATACACAATCATCTCTGTACTCAAGTTGTGTTCCGCCGTCAATATCTGTGCTGATTTTCTGCTCCCGAAAACCGCACGATCAGAAGTTGTTTTTAATATTAAGCTGCTGAATCCTTCGGACAATGGTGGATTGTGAAGTTTTCAAAGCCTCTGCGGCTTTATAGGTGCTTTTATGCTTTTGTAAAGCTTGTTGAATAATTTCCCGTTCGTAATTTTGCAGCTGCTGCTTCAAGGAGAGATTTTCCGGCGTTTCCGTATCCAGGAGCGTATTATTAAACTGCTGAATCAGCAGTGGGCGGATAGATTCCACAGAAATGTTGTTTGCGGGAACAATGATTGCCAACCGCTCCACAAAGTTTTCCAACTCCCGCACATTTCCAGGCCAATTATACTGCTGCATGAACTGCAATGCCTGAGGCGAAAATATCTTTTGCATATGGTACTTCCGGTTGAACTTATCCAGAAAGTGAAGCGCCAGCAAAGAAATATCATTTCCGCGGGAACGCAGAGGAGGTACTTCAATAGGGAATACATTCAGACGGTAGTAAAGGTCGGCCCGAAAATCTCCGCTTTTTACCAAGTCCTGCAGATTTCGATTTGTGGCGGCAATAATGCGGGTATTGAGAGGAATGCGCTCCGTGCCGCCAATGCGGGACATCTCCTGTTCCTGCAAGACCCGCAGCAGCTTGGGCTGAAGGGAGAGCGGAAGCTCGCCGATCTCATCCAACAGCAGCGTTCCGCCGTTGGCCTGTTCGAACAGTCCGATGCGGCGCTGTACTGCACCGGTGAAGGCTCCCTTTTCAAAGCCGAACAGCTCGGCCTCAATCAGCTCTCTGGGAATAGCCGCACAGTTAACGGTAATAAACGGCGCATCCTTCCGGCTGCTGTGAAGATATAATTCTTTAGCAACAATTTCCTTGCCGCAGCCGCTTTCGCCGGAGATCAAAACCGTGGCGTCCGTTTTGCCCACCAGAGTGATCAGCGCCTTGACCTGCTGCATTCCCTGAGAATTGCCGATAAGACGGACAAAATCATCTGCAATGGGTTGGCTCAGCAGTTTCGCCGGGGTATTGATTTCTGACTGCCAATTATAATAAAGACTTACGTTTTGGATCGTGGTCAATACATTGACAACCTGTCCCTGCCCATCGTAAATAGGTGAACTCTGGCAGACCATGATATGGCCGCTTTTCTCCCGGCAGATCAGGGTTACCTGACGGTGCTCCCGGGCGGCAATGATCGCAGGGGATTCCTTCACCGGAGCGGAAAAGTTATGAATCACCGGCTTTGAACCAGGGAGGACATTGCTGCTGAGCGATGAGACCTCATAAGAAAAGCCGCTGTCCGGCAGCAGCATGGCGGTGATTGTGTTTACATGTTTGCCAATGACTTCTCGCGGCTCAATCTGATATGTCTGCACCCAGGTTTTATTGACATAGACCACTGTACCATTACTCTGAATGATATGAATCGGCAGCCCAACTAAATCCGCTACCAGAAACGCGCTTAAATATTTGGAGGATGCATTTGAGTAAAAATTCATAACAAAGGCACTCCCTCACCCTGAAGATGTGATCATTTTAATATAATTGACTAAAATCGTCAAGTACAGCTGTCAAAATAATAAGTCGAATCTGACTCAACGAGTCATATTCGACTTATTATTTTGAATTATTCTAAAATTTTACCTCGTTTTTTAGAAATATTTGCGGTATCAAGTCGAAAATAAATCGTTAAACTGTAAAAATATATCCAGTCATTTTTGACGGCAACGTCAAAATTTGGCTGCTTTCAAAGCTGAGCAGCAAATCTCCGCCGCAATTGGAATGATTTTTGCTACAATAGTCGGCAAAGCGAGAGGAGGAATTCACCAATGATTTATGAACATATCCCAAAGGGTTTGTGCGATATGCACTTGCATCTGGCGCCATCCCTGATTCCTCGGGACTGCGATATTGCAGAGATGGCCGCTATGGCGAAGGACGCCGGGTACCGGGCCATTGTGGCAAAAGACCACCACGCATTGACGGCGCCTCTGTGCGGCCAGCTGAAAAAGCACCTGTTTGCAGATGCAGACATTGATATCTTCGGCAGCTTCTGCATGAACAATGCCACCGGCGGACTGAATCCATACACAGCTGAGGCTGCCATCTGCTGGGGGATTAAGATTCTGTGGCTGCCCACCTGTTCTGCCGCACGCCATATTGATCGTTTGGGAACGGGCGGCAAGAAAGGATTCCCCGGCACGAACGTTACGATCCACGAAGGACCTCTTGTACTGACAAAGCCTGATGGGACGCTGAAAGACGAGGTGATCCGGATCATCGAGCTGGTGGCTCAGGCGCCTTCTGTGACTCTGGCTACCGGCCATGCCAGCGCGGAAGAAGTCAACGCTGTCGTGGAAAAGGCGGCAGAGCTGGGAGTGAAGCATATTTTGGTGGATCACCCGACCTTCTGCGTGGAGGCATCTCTGGAGCAGATGCGTCACTGGGTGGAACTGGGCGCGGTTCTGGAACATGTCGGCGCGATTTGCGATGCAAGCACCGCCTGTTATCAGCCGCCGGCTGACATCGCTGAGGTCATCCGGGCTACCGGTGTAGAGCATACGCTGCTCTCTTCGGATTACGGCCAGCTGAAGCTGGGCAATCCCATCGCAGGCATGAACGCGTTCCTCGGTTCGCTGAAAGAATACGGCTTCACCGATGATGAGATTCGCACAATGTGCTGCGATAACCCCGGCAAACTTCTCTACACTTAACAGGGAACGCCAAATCCGCCCTGAAAATTAACACACGGAAAGGAAAAATTTTATGAGTGTTGAAGTGAAATACCTTGGCTGGGCCTCCTTTTTACTGACGACGCCTCAGGACCTTAAAATCCTGACGGATCCGTTTCTGGCAGGAGACGAGGCTCTGGGTGTGCCGAAGAGTCCGGTGGATCCTAAAGATCTGGTGGTGGATCTGATTCTTGCCAGCCACTGTGCTGCCGATCATTTTGCACAGGCGATGGACGTCATGGCAAACTCGGAGACAACGAAGATCCTGGGCGATCACTCTACCATGTGCCTGACGGAGATGGCCGGCTTTGGAGATCTGAACGGCCCCAGAGCGGAGCTGACCACAAGCGGCGCTACTTATCCCATCGCTGACTGCAAAATCCGGGCTGTGGACGCCCGCCATATTGCTTTTGTTCATTTCCCTGACGGGCGCTATCTCACCGGTGAGCCTCTGTGCTACATTATTTCCATCGAAAACGGCCCCACCATTTTCTTCGGCGGCGACACCTCCATTACCATGGATATGAAGCTTTGGGGAGAACGCTATCGCCCGGACATTGCGATCATCGGCATCGGCGGCGTGGATCTTGGCGGGCGCAGCCTGGATGAGATGGATCCGGAGGACGCCGCTATGTGCGCAGAGATGCTGGGCGTTAAAACGGTCATTCCCATGCACTACCGGGGCAGTGACTATCTGGAGCGGTTCCAGAAAGCGCTGGCTGTCAGAGCCCCTCACTGCAAATGTCAGGCTATGAAAGCCGGCGAAACCATTTTATTATAATCCCCCTCGTTCCGCGGAACGAAAAATAAAAATCTGGAGGAAATGAAATGAAAAAGTTTTTTGCCCTGCTCCTGAGCCTGGCATTGGTGGCAACGATGACCGCCTGCGGCTCCAAATCCGACAGCACCGGAAGTGACAGCAATGCCAATGCGGAGACCATCACCAGTGATAAGCCTGTTAAGTGGGATTTCGTGGTGATCAACAGCCTGACCCATCCCTCCTCTGTCCTGTGTCAGGAATTTGCTGACAGCATTATGGAAAAGAGCGGCGGCCGTATTGAGATCACGGTTCGCGCTCCGGGCGAATTGAGCTATAATGCTGCTGACTATCTGGTAGCTGTGGGTGACGGCAGCGTGCAGATGGCCGACGTGGGAAGCAACTGCTTCGGCGTTCTCAAAGCGGGCGCTCTGCCTTGCCTGCCCTATATTGCCAGTGACCTGGATGAGTTCGATAAGGTGATGAGCGTTGTGGAGCCGACGCTGAAGGAAGAGCTGGCCGAATATGGCGCTAAGTATCTCTTCTATTACACCTGGCCCGCCCAGAGCCTGTGGACCAAGAATAAGGAACTCAAGAGCCTGTATGATGTGAAGGGGCTGAAGATCCGTACCATCAACAATGAGCTGTCTGCGCTGGTACAGCAGCTGGGCGGTACCCCTGTGAGCCTGGCTGGTTCTGAAGTTCCCACCGGCCTGCAGACCGGCGTGGTGGATGGCGTGATCACCTCCGCCTACGGTCTGGGCGGCGCCGGCTGGGATGACAGCCTGAATTACGGTCTTATTGCCGATTGCCAGATTATCCCCGACTACATGTGCATGAATCAGGCGGAATATGACGCTTTGCCTGAGGATCTGCAGAAGGTGATCGACGAAGTATGCGAAGAGTTCCAGGCCAAGATGTGCGAGACGATGTTTGCAGATGAGGATACCTGGCGCACGGATCTGGAAAGCGAAGGCATGGTGTTGAATACGGTCGATGAAAATGAAAGCGCACAAGTTACCGCTGATATGCAGAACTACTGGGATTCCTGGTGTGAAGAGCGGGGCGGCAATACTGCGGAGCTGCTGGAGCAGGTTTGCACGGAGCTGAACAAGTGACCGTGCTTCCCTGACATAACATTAGGAGGAGAACTACCTTGCTGGATAAAACAATGCAGGGGCTGCGCAAGATTACATTGAATGTGTCCGCCGTGGCGGTTATTCTCATGGCGATTATGGAGATCGTTGAGATCATCTCCCGCAGCTTCTTCAACCATTCCTTTTTAATTGTAGACGAATTTGCCGGATATCTTATGGCTTGTATGACGTTCACGGGTCTTGCCAACAGCTATGGCGCCGGTACTTTCGTCCGGGTAGAGGCAATTTATGGCCTGATCAAGGGAAGAACCAAGCGTGTGCTGAATGTGGTTTATTCTGCGATCATGCTGACATTCAGCTGCGTCTTTACCTATTACTCCGTTTTGCTGAACTATAATTCCTTTGCCAAGCACCTTGTCTCGACCGGATTCTATCGGACTCCTATTGCTTATCCGCAGTTGACGATGTCATTCGGCTTGATTTGCTTCTGTCTGTATATTCTGCTGGACATTGTGCGGCAGATCCGAGATTTCCGTAAGGAGGACGCTGCCGTATGAGTTGGATTGGTGTTTCCGTGATTATGATTCTGGTGCTGTTTGCACTGCTGATCCCTGGAGTTTGGATCTGTGTGGCACTGGGCGTTTCCGGCATTGTAGGACTGATTGTCTCTGATAATGCCCGCTATCTTACTACGTTAGGTACGATTACCTGGAACACGGCAAACAATTTCGTGTTATCTGCTGTTCCCCTGTTCCTCTTTATGGGGGAGCTGATCGTGGCCAGCGGCCTCAGCGGCAATTTCTACAAAGGCCTGATGAAGTGGTTCCGTAAACTGCCCGGCGGCTTGCTCCATGCCAACGTGATCGCCTGCGCGTTTTACTCTGCTATCAGCGGCTCCTCTGTGGCCACTGCGGCAGGCATCGGCTCTATTGCCATTCCGGAAACGAAAAAGCGCGGCTATCCGAAGCCTGCGATCTATGGATCTATTGCCGCCTCCGGCACGTTAGGCATTTTGATTCCGCCCAGCACGGTACTGATCCTCTATGGTTCTCTGACAGATCAGTCTGTGGTGCAGCTGTTTGCGGCATCGGCTGTTCCCGGCATTGTGCTGACGGTATTCTTTTTGATCTGGATTTTCTGCAGTTCTCTGACAGACCGGAAAAAGGGACGGGAATTCAGCAGCGATGCCATTGTGGAAGAGGAGCTGACCACCTGGCAGGCCATCAAAGGCATCGCTCCCATCGTGATCACAATCGTTGTTCTGCTGGGCAGTCTGTATACCGGCAAGGCCACTCCTGTAGAATCTGCCGCTTTGGGCACTCTGCTGGTGCTGATCTTCGGCTTTGGAAGCAAGGGCCTAACAGTAAAAAAGGTCTATGAAGCAGCAAAGACCTGCTCCAAGTCCATCGCTATGATCCTTATTCTGATGATCACGGCGTCCTACCTCACGTTTGCACTCTCTCAATCAAGCATTAACCGCCACTTGAGCAGCTGGGTTATTGAACAGGGCTTCAGCAAGGTTGCGATTCTGGCGGTGATCGGAGTGGTGTACCTGATTTTGGGCTGCTTTATGGACGGCAGCTCCATGATTCTGCTGACCATTCCCCTGATGGCACCGATCTGCAAGGAGCTGGGTGTGGATCTGATCTGGCTGGGTGTATATGTGACACTGCTGGTGCAGATCGGTCAGATCACCCCGCCTATGGGCCTGAACCTGTTTATGGTGCAGAGTGTAGATCGCTCCGCTGAGCTCTCAGATATTATCAAAGGCGCACTTCCGTATTTGTTCATTATGATTTTCTTCTGCGCTGTGCTGATTGCTTTCCCCGGTATGACAGCATGGCTGCCGAATCTGATGAACGGTTAAACCGGCATCTCCGGCCTGCCTGAATACGGCAGGCCGGAGATATCCCAAGGAGAACTGCATGAAAGTACCACATGGAAATTGGTTTGAAAGTCCCTGGCAGGATATCCGCAGCGGAATCCGACAGGTGACACTGGACACAAATTTGGAACATCTCTGCTGCACGGTGGGGCGTGTGGAAAACGGAAACGAAATCAATCCTCACAGTCACGAAAATGAACAGATTGCCATTGTGCTGGAAGGCGAATGCGATTACTATGTGGATGGCAGTATGTACCATATGACCCCCGGCTCGTGGATCGCAATCCCACCGCGCAGCGTCCATTATACGCATGTTTATAACAGTGCAATCCCCTGTTTGCAGTTGAGTATATACTATCCGAACAGGGAGGAATATCAGGAGTCTTACAGGCAGTTTTGTCGGCGGCTTTCGCAAAACGAAGGGAAAGCCGCCCGTGATGAAGAAAACAGCAGATGACCTGAGAAATTTTTAACCGTACAGATCAGGTATCATGAGGAGAGTTGAGAAGCGACATGAACACTTACCCCAATTTATTTACTCCCATTACAGTAGGGAGTATGACAGCCAAAAATCGGATATTTTTATCACCTATTGGAACACATCTGGCTACAGACAATTATGAAGTAACGGAAGAACAGCTTGCGTATTATGAAGAGCGAGCCAAGGGCGGCCCGGGTATGATTACTACGGAGTGCATTGTGATTGGCCCGGACATGCGCTATTCCACGTTCCATAATCTGGGGTTGTTTGAAGATCGAATGATTCCTCAGCTGCAGAAACTGACGGATGCCGTGCACAAATATGATGTGCGTATCTGCGCGCAGTTGATGCATCCGTCTTCTGTAGCAACACCCAAATATAACCGAGGCTTGCAGCCTGTAGCGGCCTCTCCGCTGGAATGCCGTGCCGTAGGGGAATATGCCCGAGCGGCTACGGTAGAAGAATTGCAGACAATCACCCGCCAGTTCGGTGATGCTGCTTTGCGGGCAAAAGAGGCCGGATTTGACGCAGTAGAGCTGCACTGCTGTCACGGTCATGGCCTGCTGGGGCGTTTCTTGTCTCCCCTGGAAAATAAGCGGATAGACGCTTATGGCGGCAATGTGGATGGTCGGCTGAAATTGGTGCTGGATGTCATTGCCGATGTGCGTTCCAAGGTGGGGCCGGACTTTCCGATTATTGTTCGGATGTCCTGCACCGACGCACTGGAGGGCGGCCAATCCCTTATGGAAGGCCGGCATATTGCCCAGAAATTCCAGCAGGCAGGCGTTTCCATGCTGCACCTGTCCAACGGCACGATGAACACACCCTGGAATCTGACCTCCCCCTCCGGAACAGCAAAAGCGTTCAACGCGGAGTTGGCGGAGCAGATTAAACGATCCGTTACGATCCCGGTAGGTTTCATTGGCCGGATGAATGAACCCTGGGCGGCAGAATTGGCACTGCAGTTGGGAAAAGCTGATGTAGCTTACATGGGCCGCTCCATGCTGTGCGACCCTGAATTTCCCCGGAAGACTGCGGAAGGCCGGGAGCAGGAAATCCGTCCGTGTATTGGCTGCAATCACTGTTTGGTTTCCATTAATGCGGATCAGCGGATCTGCTGCGCTATGAACCCGGAGGTTGGACGGGAACTGGCTGTGGCGGCAAACAGGCATACGGAAAAGCCGAAGCGTGTATTGGTGATTGGCGGCGGACCCGCCGGATTAACAGCTGCGGCCTATGCTGCGGAGTTCGGTCACCGCGTTACGCTGACAGAGCGCAGTGACCGTTTGGGCGGTCAAATGTATCTTGCGGCATTCCCACCCTGCAAGCAGGATCTGGCTGCTGGAACCCGATATTTAATTGAACGCTGTCAGCGTGCGGGTGTGGAAATTCATCTCAACTGCCAGGCTGATCCGGCGGAAATTAAAAAATCCTATGACATCGTGCTACTGGCTACCGGTGGTGCTCCTGTTATCCCGGACTTCCTGAAGAAAGCAGACCGATTGGTAACCGCATGGGATGTGCTGGAAGGAAAGGAACACGCCGGAAAGAACGTGGTCGTGGTTGGCGGCGGCCAGGTAGCGTGTGAAACGGCGGATTTCCTGCTGCCTCCCGTGAATGATCTGAAAGAAGGCGGCCGGAAGGTCACCCTGCTGGCACGAAGCGGAATCGCCAAAAACGAGCGTTCCTCTTTCCGCCCCCTGATGGTGCAGCGACTCCTGCGAAAGGGCTGCCGCATCATAACGCCGGCTCAGGATATTACGGCGGAGGGAAGCTCTGTGCGCTACAGTCAGAATGGTGAAGCAGCCATGCTGGATCATGTGGACACGGTAGTCTGCGCTGTGGGGGTGCGCCCGGAAAATCAATTAGAAGCTGCTTTGCGCACGGCGGGAGTACCGGTTACCGTCATTGGCGATGCGGCAAAGCCCGACAGTATTGCCACGGCCACTTCCAGTGCACTGGAGGCGGTATTGGGAATCAACGGCGGCTGAATTGATAGGTTCACTTAACAGTTCGATTCTATAACTATACAAAGAAGGAAATATTATGAAGCATGTAGTGATTACCGCAGGCTGCCGAACTCCGATCGGCACCATTGGCGGACAGTTCAAGACTCTGACCTCTCTGGATCTGTCTATCCCCGTCATGCAGGCGCTTGTGGAGCGCAGCGGCATTGATGCCGCCGGGATTGACGATGTGATCTGGGGCTGCAACTATCAGCGCACTTATAAGGAAAATAATCTGGCCCGGGTGGCGGCAGTGAAGGCGGGACTGCCCGTTACGGTTCCGGGCATCACGGTTCACCGCAACTGCACGTCGTCGCTCTCTGCCATTCAGATGGGGTACTACCAGATTATGGCCGGCGAAGCGGAGTGCACTATGGCTGGCGGCGCGGATTCCATGAGCACTGCGCCTCACATGGTTTTTGACGCACGGTACGGCAAAAAATTCGGCCACATGGAATTGAGAGACTCCATGTGGGACTCCCTGACAAATCTGGGCGTGGGGCCTGCCATGGGCATCACGGCAGAAAACGTGGCGGAGAAATACGGCATCACACGTCAGATGCAGGATGAATGCGCACTCCGCTCCCAGCAGAGGGCGGTAGCCGCCATTGACGCCGGGAAGTTCAAGGACGAGATCATTCCCATTACTGTACATAGCAAAAAGGGCGATACGGTGTACGACACGGATGAGTATCCCCGCCGGGGCGCTACCATGGAGGCGCTGGCAAAGCTGAAGCCCACCTTCAAAGAGGGCGGTACCGTTACTGCCGGCAATGCCTCCGGCATGAACGATGCGGCTTCCGGCGTGATTCTGATGGATGAAGAGGCGGCCAGGAAAGCAGGGGCTCCTGCCATTGCGCGCATCGTATCTACCGCCACTACCGGCGTGGAACCGGAACTGATGGGTATTGGCCCCATCAGCGCGATTACCCGGGCGCTGGAAAAAGCCGGCCTTACCATAGGAGATATTGACCTTTTTGAGATCAACGAGGCGTTTGCGGCACAGTGCGTAGCCTGCCAGAGGGAACTTGGAATCGATCCGGAGAAGCTGAATGTCAACGGCAGCGGCATTTCTCTGGGGCATCCTGTGGGAGCTACCGGCAGCCGCCTGGTAGTGACGCTGATGCACGAACTCAAGCGGCGCGGCGGCAAATATGGCGTAGCGTCCCTGTGCGCCGGCGGCGGAATGGGTGTTGCGGTCATTATTGAAATGCTGTAAAAGCGCAGGAGGAGCAAATACATGGAATTCGTAAAAACATTTTGCCCGGTCAATCAGGTTCAGCAAATGTATCGGGACAAGCTGACAACAGCGGATGAGGCCGTTAAGTGCATCAAGTCCGGCGACCGGGTGCATTACGGTTTGTTCAGCGGGTTGGTAGACTCTCTGGATATTGCGCTGGCCAAGCGCACGGAGGAACTGCATGATGTGCTGATTTGCACCACCAACTGGAATCACCCCCGCAAGCCCGCTATTCTGGAGGCCGATCCCAATGCGGAGCACTTCAAATACCTCAGCACCCATATGAGCACACTGGATCGCCAGATGTGCAAGGAAGGCCGCTGCTGGTTTATTCCCGTTCAGTTCCGGGAAAACACCAAATACTGGGCGGAGTGCGTGGGCGACATTGACGTAGCGATGCTGCAGGTCGGCCCGATGGATCGGTTCGGCAATTTCAATTTGGGGCCTCAGGTGGCTGAGTATTGGGGAATTTTCCAATCCGCCAAGAAGATTATCGTGGAGGTCAACGAAAAATTCCCCGTGATCCACGGCGTGGGCAATACCATCAATATCAATCAGGTGAGCATGGTGGTGGAAGGCCCCAGCAACCCCCTGCCCAATCTGGTGGCGAAGGAAGCCAATGAGGTTGACAGGAAGATTGCCGGGCACATTGTGAATCTGCTGGAAAGCGGCAGCACCCTCCAGCTGGGCATTGGCGGAATTCCGAACTCCGTGGGCAAAATGATTGCCGAGTCTGATATTAACGATCTCAGCGTTCACACGGAGATGTTCGTGGATGCCTATGTGGATCTTTATAAGGCCGGAAAAATCACGGGCAATAAAAATCTGGACCGGGGCAAAATGGTGTTCACCTTTGCGATGGGTTCGCAGGAGGTCTATGATTTTCTGGATGATAACCCCCTGGGCTATTGCGCGCCGGTTGACTATGTCAATGCGCTGGAAACCATTGCCGGCAACGATAAAATGGTATCCATCAACAGCTGCATGCAGGTAGACCTGTTCGGTCAGGCAAATTCCGAGGCGGCCGGCCTGCGGCACATCAGCGGCACCGGCGGACAGCTGGATTATGTCATGGGTGCATTCAAATCCAAGGGGGGCAAGAGCTTCCTGTGCACGCCCTCTGTCCGTAAAAATAAAGACGGATCCTTGACTTCCAACATTATGCCCATGCTGCCGGAGGGAACGATTGTGTCCTGCCCCCGTCACGCAACCCATTATGTAGTAACGGAATACGGCGCCGTAAGCCTGAAGGGCCTGTCTACCTGGGAGCGAGCAGAGAAGCTCATCAGTATTGCCCATCCGGATTTCCGGGATGAGCTGATCCGGGACGCAGAGAAGGTGGGCATCTGGAAAACTACCAGTAAGGTGACTTGGTAAAATGCCGTTTTGGGATTTTATCGGACAAATCAGGAAATCAGATTAAGCGAGGTAATTTATGAGCGAGATTATGGCAGGAAACTGGAATCAGATGCGCTGGCGGCCTGTCCGGGAAGGTATCAAGCAGGTCACTCTGGCTATGGGAGCCGATGACGTAACCATTACCCTGGGTCAGGTCACGGCGGGGCATGAGAAAAAGCCGCACTCCCATCCGGAGGAGCAGGTGGCTCTGGTGCTGGAGGGGGAATGCGACTATTGGGTGGATGGAACCCCCTATCACCTGACACCCGGCGGCTTTGTGGTCGTTCCGCCGAACGTCATTCATTATGTAGACGTTCACGACACGGATATTCCCTGTTTCCAGATGGATATTTTCGGGACACCCCGGCCGGAGTTCAAGAAATTCTATCAGGACTTCCTGGACAGCTTGAAGTAATGTTACAAAAGCGGAAAGGAATCTCCACATGAAGATGAGAAACTTCGCCCGGGAAAAGCTCCGGACAAACGGATATGCTTTAGGCGCCTTTGTGGCTTCCGGTTCTGCGATGAACTGCGAATGCCTGGGAATCAACGGCTTGGATTTCATCCTCATTGATGCGGAACACGCGCAGACAGATACAGAGACCATCGTGGATATGGTAAGGGCATCGGAGCTCTACGGAATGTCCGCCTTTGTCCGGGTCTATGATCCCAACGATTTTCCGCAGATGAGCCGCCTGCTGGATGTGGGAGTTCACGGCCTGATGGTGCCTATGGTAGAAACCCCGGAACAGGCCCGGGCCATTATAGATGCTGTCAAATTCCCACCGCTTGGCCGCCGGGGAGCGAACGGCGGCCGGGGGCCAAGATGGGGAAAGTATGAAAATTATCCCCAGCAGGCAAACGAGACCCTTTATACCATTATACAGTGCGAGACCCGTTTGGGAGTTGAAAATATTCAGGCCATCTGCCGGACTCCGGGACTGGACTGCGTATTTATCGGTACGGCGGATCTCAGCCAGGATTTGGGCTGCGCTCCGAACGATCCGGCAGTGAATGCCGCGGTTGAACAGGTGCTGGGCGCCTGCCGCCAGTATGGAATCACGCCCGGTATCGTGGCGGGAACGGCAGAGGCGGCTCTGGCGCGGATCCGGCAGGGCTTTCAGCTCGTGACCTGCATGAATGATCAGGTGTTTTTCCGGCAGGAAAGTGAAAAACGGATTCAGGCTGTTCGCAATGCGCTGTAAAGCGCAGAGATTCCTGTCAGGGTTTACCTTTATCGATCCATGGAACAACCATACTCAAAAATAGAAAGGAATTAATCAAATGAAAAAGATGCTTTCCCTCCTGTTGGCATTGACCATGGCCCTTGGCCTGACCGCCTGCGGCGGCAGCAAGGATTCCGACACCTCTGATTCCAGCGGCAGCGAGGGCGGAAAAACCTATACGCTGCGTTTCGCCCACGCGTCCTCCACCAGCGAGCCGATTAATGCCGCAGCGGAGTACATGAAGAAAGAGCTGGAGGAGCGCTCCAATGGAGCGATTACTCTGGAAATTTATCCCAGCGCTACGCTGGCAGACCAGACCGCCGCCTGCGAAATGATGATGGACGGTACTCTGGATTTCTTCGGCGGTTCCGCAGTGGCAATTGAAAGCTATATTGATGCTTTTAAGATCATTGACCTGCCTTATCTGGTCAGTGACTATGAGTCCGCCGACGCACTATTTGAGGGCGAAATCGGTCAGCAGCTGTCCGATATGCTGCCCGATATCGGCCTTTACAATCTGGGCTGGTGCGAATACGGCTTCCGGAATACCTTCAACAATATCCGTCCTATTGAAACGGCAGAGGATCTGAAGGGCATCAAGATGCGTTCTATCGAGTCTCCTATTGCTGTCGGTATGTGGACGGCGTTCGGCTGCGACCCCACGATTATGAGCTGGGGCGAAACCTATACCGGCCTGCAGATGGGTACGGTGGACGGCGCTGACGGCCCCAACGCACTGTTTGCATCTTCTGGCATTGAGGAAGTCTGCAAATATATGAGCACCACGCAGCATATGTATACCCCCGGCGTTATTCTGGCTTCTAAGGCCACCATGGATAAGCTGCCTGAAGACCTGCAGACTCTGGTGAAGGAAGTGGGGGCAGAGGCAGCCAAGCAGATGAAGGAAACCATGCGGCAGAGCCAGGATGAGGCTGCTGAGAAGATGGTGAGCGGCGGCCTGCAGATCACTGAGGTTTCCAGCGAAGTCCGTGATGAACTGGCAGCCAAATGCTCCAGCATTTATGATGATAACCGTGACGCAATTGGCGCAGAATTCTTTGACAGCGTGATGGCTTCTCTGGGCAGAGCTTAAGCGGCATGACAGGGGGCTGACAATCCTCATCAACCCACCCGGACAGGCACAGCCTGTCCGGGTGGGGGCAATCTGCATACTGAATTGGAGAAAATAGAAATTTATGAAGTATATACACAAATTTGAACAGTTTGCGTCGTCGGTAATTTTGGCCGTTATGACTGTAGTTACGTTTTTGGCGGCAGTCAATCGCTTTACTTTCAACTTTTCACTGCCCTGGAGTGAAGAACTGGTTCGCTTTCTGGTTATGTGGATGACCATGGTAGGCGCGGCTATGGGCGTGGGCACAAACGAGCATGTGGGAATCGATGTGTTTGTAAGCCGTTTTCCGAAAGCCCTGCAATTTATCATTGCTCTGATCCTGGACATGATCGGCATGTTTTTCTCTGTCGTATTTTGCTACATCGGCGTCCAGATGGTGTCTAAACAGTATATGCAGACCTCTACTGCCATGGGCTTGAGCATGGGTGTGGTCTATGCCTGCGTCGTCGCAGGAGGTGTCCTGATGTTTGCTGAATTTGCTTTTAAACTCTATGAATGCATTAAAGACCACCGGGAAGCGAAAGGGGGCGAGGCATAATGATGGCTGAACTTCTGGTCTGGATGTTTGCCCTGTTCTTTGTGCTGGCGCTTCTGGGCTTCCCGATTTCTTTTTCTCTGGGTATATCCGTAACCGTCCCCCTGATGATTACCGGGGCGCTGACGCTGAATACGGCAGGCTCCTGGATGTTGCAGGGCATCAATTCCTTCCCGCTGCTGGCCTGCCCCTTCTTCATTCTGGCCGGCAACCTTATGGAAGGCGGCGGCATTTCCAAACGGCTGGTGGATGTGGCAAGTACTCTGGTGGGCAGCATTCCCGGCGGCCTTGGCATGGTTGCGGCCATTGCCTGCGTGTTCTTTGGCGCGATCTCCGGTTCCGGCCCGGCGACTCTGGCAGCGATCGGCGGAATTATGATCCCCGCTATGGTGGCTCGGGGCTATTCTGCGGCATGGTCTGCGGCGCTGTGTGCCACGGCCGGCTGTATCGGCATCTTCATTCCGCCCTCTGTGGCAATGATCAACTACGGTGTCATTTCCGGCGCTTCTATTGCAAAAATGCTGCTCTCCGGTGTGATTCCCGGATTGATGACCGCGCTTGGCCTGTGTGTGCTGTCCTATTTCAAGGGTAAGCGCTGCGGCTGGGGCGGCGGCGAGCACTTCAGCTTCCAGCGGTTCCTCCGCTCTATGAAAGAAGGCATCTGGCCTCTGCTGATGCCCATTATCATTCTGGGCGGCATCTACAGCGGCCTGTTTACGCCGACGGAAGCGGCAGCTGTGGCCTGTGCGTATGCCTTTGTAGTAGGCGTATTTGTTACAAAGGAACTGACCTGGGAGCGGCTGAAAAATGTTCTGGTCCGCAGTGCGGGAACATCTGCTACGATTATGTTTATCATTGCGGCGGCCTCTGCGTTCGGTAAGATGCTGACAATGGCGCAGCTGCCTGCAACATTGGTGAGTTTCATCACGAATCATCATATTTCCAAAGTGGAGTTCCTGCTGATTGTCACGGTGATTCTGCTGATTGCCGGTACCTTTATGGATCAGATTTCCACGGTTCTGATTCTGACGCCCATGCTGCTGCCGATTGCTCAGGAACTTAACATTCCCATCATTCAGTTTGGCGCCCTGATGGTGGTAAACATCACGTTCGGCCTGCTGACGCCGCCCTTGGGTGTGCATTTGTTCATGGCCTGCGGCATTGCCAAGATCAAATTCTCGGAAATTGTAAAAGAGATGGTTCCGTTTCTCATCATGTGCCTGATCGTCATTCTGTTGACTACCTTTGTCCCGCAGGTGTCCCTGTTCCTGACGCAGTTTGTTTGATACATAGGGAGAGTCAAAAATGAAAGTAATCGAACCTGAAAAAAAATATGACTTTTGGTTTAAAAACGGTCATGTAATCGACCCCGCACAGAACATCGACAAGGTTTGCGATGTATTGGTAAAAGGCAATAAAATCGCAGCCGCCCCGGAAAACGGCGTGGTAGACCCCAGGGATGTAAAAGAAACCGTGGAGTGCAATGGATATTATGTGCTGCCGGGCCTGATCGACCACCATGCCCATTTTTCCTGGAATTTCAACGTGACGGGTGTAGAGCCTGATCTGTATACGCTGCCAAGCGGCGTTACCAGCGCCTGCGACGCGGGCAGCACCGGCAGCTCCGGGTTTGAAGGATTTGTCCGCAGCACGATGCAGCCGGCCCTTATTACCATGAAGGCCTCTATCAACGTAGCTTCCGGCGGCTTATGCACACCGCAGTATATGGAGGACATCCGGCCGGAAAATTATGACGTCAAGGGACTTGAGGATCTGTTTGACCGTTATCCTCAATGGATTTATGGCCTGAAGCTCCGGCTGGGTAAGGACATTTCGGATGGGCAGGGAGTCGAACCGCTGAAGGCGTCTGTCAAGTTAGCCCGGCATCTGAACACCCGGCTGTCTGTTCACGCCACCTATCCGCTGACCCCTATGGCGGATATTGTGAATGAAATGGGGCCGGGGGATGTGCTGTGCCATACGTTCCAGAAAATGGGCGAGCACAATATTCTGGACGAAAACAACAGAGTCCGCCCGGAAGTATGGGAAGCGCGGAAGCGGGGCGTGATTTTTGACTGCGCGCATGGGCGCATTCATTGCTGCTTCCCGCTGGCTCAGGCTGCGATTGAGCAGGGCTTCATGCCGGATGTAATCAGCACGGATCTCATTACGTTCAGCGCTTATCAGGAGCGGCTGTTCTCTCTGCCGGTGGTGCTCTCGCGCTTATTGGCATTGGGTATGCCTTTGGTAGAGGTGATTCGCTGCTGCACACAGACTCCCGCCCGGCTGATGGGCATGGAGGGGCAGATCGGTACTTTAAAGCCCGGCGCTTTTGCGGACATCACCGTTATGAAAATCGAGGATCGGGACTTCACTTTTGTGGATTCCTATGGCAACTCACTGAAGAGCAGCCGCATTCTCGTTCCGCAAATGACGGTTAAAGCCGGAAAAACACGCTATCGCCAAATTGATTTTACGCAGATGTTCGGCTTGGTTAAGCCACTGTAATGCTTCGCCATCCCCGGCAGATTGCTCTGTCGGGGATGGTTTTATCAAATAGAAAGGTGGTAGAAATATGAATTCTGTTGAAAGAATGTTGACAGCCCTTCGGGGAGGAACTCCGGATAAGGTACCGTTTGCCTTTGGATATATTCACCCCAGGATTCGGGAAGGAATTCTCGGCGAAACGATTCTGGATGCGCATCACTATAAAGTCAACTGGTCGCCCACATTTTTGCCGGGAGAACGGTGTACAACTCTGGAACCGGACGAAAGCACAGATGTACGCGTGGCCCGGAAATTGGGATTGGACGCCTTGGGCTTCCAGCTTCTTACTCCGGTAATGCCCAGACTGGAGTTAACTGCTGCCGGAACCTATGCTCTGAGGGGGGGACTCCTGACTCCGGAGACCTTGTGCGCATGGAAGCAGGGACTGCCGGATGTGGATGATCCCGCTCTGTACCGGGAGGGAGAAGCCTTTGTTCAGAGGTACCGCGGAGAGTTCGCCCTGTTCTGCCGGATTCGGCTGGGCTTTTCGCCGACACTGATCAGCATGGGGCAGCAAGCCTGTCAGGAATATGTGAAGAGCGATCCGGATTTTGTAAAAGAAGTCGTCTCAACATATGGGCAATGGATGAAAAAGCATATTCGCAATTTGATGGAGCTGGGATTTGATTTCCTATGGTCTTTTGATGATCTCGCAGATCGCAATGGGCCTTTCTTTACTTCGGAAGAGCTGCGGGATATCTTTATCCCTGCTTTGCTGCCTGCGGCGCAGGAAATCAAAACGCCCTGGATTTTCCACAGCGACGGCAACTTGTTTCCTGTATTGGACGACCTGATGACCCTTGGTATGTCCGGCTTGCATCCTTTGGAGCCGGGAGCAATGGATCTGAAGCTTTTGAAGCGGGAGTATGGGAAAAAGCTTTGTCTGGTGGGTAATATCGACATCAGGCATACCATGACGGATGCCACAGATGAGGAAATCCGGCAGTGCATCGATACCTGCATGGATACGCTGGCCCATGACGGGGGTTACATTATCTCGGATTCCAACAGTGTCCCTGCCTCTGTGAATCCGGACAATATTGTGAAGATTTCGGAATACATACAGAATGCTCGCTGCGTTTATGCCGCAGATGGATATACGCAGCAGTAAAAAAGATAAATCAGGAGGATAACAAAAAATGGCATTGATGACCCCCCAAGAATACATTGAGTCCCTGCGGAAGCTGAACACCCGCGTCT